>JBKKDE010000232.1:0-6404 GCA_046708665.1 Candidatus Zixiibacteriota bacterium
CGCCTGATCAAACGTCCTCCGATCCGCACGAAACGCGATGTGCAAGACACGCGGTCCCGTAGTCGCGGCTGGCTGATTGTCGGCGAGGGGGAAGATGGCAACACAGGTGTTACCGGAACACATCATCACCGGTACATCGGCCCAGGCCGCCTCGTGACGACGCTCCAGCCCGAGCACGTCCCGGTACCACTCCATCGACCGGGGCACGTCCTTGGCCGCAATGGCGACATGGTCCAAACCCTCGACTTTGATCATTTGTCATCGACTCCCAAAAGCGCACCCGAAACGCGCCAGTACCCATGATCGCCCTTCTCATTCTTCGGGCGGACATTCTCAATCACAAATCGAATGCTGTGTGTGCCTGGGGTGAGGTGATCGGTAAGGTCGAGTTCCAACGGCTTCACGTAGTCGCCGGGGCACCAGCCGCTGCGGCTGTAGTCGGAAGACCAATAGCCATCCGACCAACGGCGCGTATAGGGATTAATCGCGCGAAAATCGCGGCAGTCGTCACGCCACGGTTGATACCGATACACGACTACTCCATCGACCGAGATGACGTTGTCCTTCTTCACGAACTCATCGGCATCCGTTCCATCGGTGCAGTGGCCGCTCACATAGTAGTGCAGGATCACGCGCTGCTGACCGGTCGGAACATCGATGTTAACGAGAATCCCGGTATCGCCCTGCGCCTCGCGCGTGTATGACTGCTCAAACATCACCGGCTCAACCCACCGTGTGACCTGTTCGAGACTGTCGTCCGAGTACTCCAGACTGAAGTCCACGGTCCAAGCCGGGGAGACCCACGTATCGATAAACGTCTTGACCGTAACCTCGCCCTGCAGGACAGGGGATAAGTGTGAGACATCGACGCGGTATTCCGTCCGACCGCCATAGGCCGTGATGAACTTGATCAACTCCAGATCGGGTTTCCCCGGAATCGATAGCCGCACGTCACCAGCCCGGTCCCAGCGGTCGTGAACTTCGATCTCGTCTTTGGGGATCGGGTTGATGATCAGGTGCGCGATGACACGACGGGTCGAATCGAGCTGTGGTAAAGTGAGGGTTCGGGCGATGATGCGGCCGTTGTCTTCGGCGCGCACGTCGCCCGTAAGGTATTTACCGGATGAATCAGGGCTGAAGTGGATTCCGGTGGTCTTGAATACTGGGATCGTCTCTGCACCGGCCGCGACCGCGAAGGCGAGCACGAATGCTGATGCTGCTAAGAGTTTCATGAATTGAATATGGTGCTAATCCTGACATGGATTCAAGAACGCAGGCGAGGATGCCTGCACCATAACTAAACCAAACACAAAACCCCCGCCGATTACTCGACGGGGGCTTTGGTTTAAGCGGTGAAGAAGCAGGATCTTTACTTGATTAGAGTCATCTTCTTGGTGTCGGTGAAGCTGTTCGCGGCGATGCGATAGAAATAGACGCCCGACGACGCCGAGTTGCCATTGTCGTCACGTCCATCCCATGACACTCGCTGCACGCCGGCAGCCATTTCCTGATCGGCGAGGACTTTCATGGTCTGACCGAGAACGTTGAACACGGTCACCTTGACACGGCTGGCTTCCGGAAGAGCGAAGCTGATGACCGTGCCAGCGTTGAACGGGTTCGGATAGTTCTGGTCGAGAGCATAGGATGTCGGAATCGGGTTGTTGCCCGCGCTGGTGACCGGGACATTGACTGAGAAGTCAAGCTGGTCATTCCAACGTACTTCCAACTGTCCATCCGCAGTCTGCTCATGCCAGACAATCATGAGGCGGTGAGCCGGCTTCGGAATGTCTGCCGCGGCGACTGTGAACGACTCGATGGTCGGGTCGGTCACGTCGAACGTGAGGTAGGCGATCGGACCGGATCCAACTTCGAGGTCGGCCGTGTTCGGATCGTAGGCCATCGAGATGAGGCCCATGACAACGGTCTTATCTTCGTTGTCGATGTTGGTGATCTTCTCGTCAAAGTAGTTTACGCGGCTGGCGTATTCGACGTTCACGAGATTGATCCCGTCACCCGGCTGTCCGAAACGCAACGGAATATCCATTGCGACCAGCTGCTGGGTGTTGTCGAGATTGAGCGGTACAGTGACCCGGCGGGTAGCGCCATCACCGGCCGCTGCCATCACTGGCGCGCCGATGCCAACGGCATCCTTGGTGGGAGCCCCGGCTGCGACCGCCATCGCAGGCAGAAGAACCAGCACCGCCAACAACACTAATAGGCAATTTCTTACACGCATTCTGAACCCCCATGTGCAAATGGGTTTGTGTTAACGTCCCTTGTTAACTGTTGTCCGCAACATCCGTGCCATTTCATTTGTTGCATCTCATTGCAGCTTCTGGGCACATCAATTAAGTGGGGTGAAAATGTTTAGCTTCGGTACGGCAATCAATCCCCGTTGGCACTGGCTGTGAGGGACAGCCCTTAAAGACCCTCGCCTGAACCTTCCCGCCCCAGCGCGAAAAAGTTCTTAGGGATTAACCATTCTCGGTTAGGAATCGATAAGATCCCTCCTATGGTTTGCGGGTGACAGGGCCATCATCCGTGATGATCCCTGGACTACAAAACCGGACTTTTAGACCCAGCCCAGTGCTTTTCTTGCATTATCTGTCATACGTTCGGGGGTCCACGCGGGCTCCCACACCACATGCACACGTACATCACCAACGCCAGAAAGTTGGCGGATCTTCATCTCGGCATCCTGCGATATCATCTGGTGCGCCGGGCAACCTTGGGCGGTGAGAGTCATCTCCACGTCGACATTGTTATTCTCATCCACTTTGATGTCGTAGATGAGACCGAGATCGACCAAGGAGACACTCGGAATCTCCGGATCGAAACACTTCCGAAGCTGGTCCATGACCATCTCTCTATTTATCGTTGCGACACCCATACGCTATAAGATACCCGTAATATCGCAAGTCGTTCCCGTTGAACTGACAATGTTAAAAAGTTCTGGCCGGACATCTTGTACTCCGACCCGGCCGGGGAGGGTTCGGCCAAGGGCACATCGATGGAAGGACTACCTGACCCGCTGCATCCTTCCTGAAACCAATGGTATAATAACTCCGAATCTCAGGGATGCAACACAAAAATTGGGCCCCAAATCAGCCCCGTCCGGCAGCGTTGGGCCTTACCCGCAAACTTTGTGCTTGATTCGACTTACGAGGGATGTACCATTGCACCATGTCTACAATCACACACAAGCCCTACATAGCCCCAGAATCAAACATGTCCGAGATGACCGTCAAGGGTCTTGTCTTGGGCGCGATCCTGGGAATCGCCTTTGCCGCATCGTCGGTGTACCTCGGCCTCAAAGTCGGCCTGACTGTCTCGGCATCGATTCCGATCGCGGTACTCTCCATCACGATCTTTCGCGCGTTGGGGAGGGCAACAATTCTCGAGAACAACATGGTGCAAACAGTTGGCTCCGCAGGTGAGTCGATTGCTGCTGGTGTGGCGTTCACTCTGCCGTCGCTCTTGCTCATGGGGCAGGATCTCGAGTTTCTCCGTGTGTTGCTGGTCGGACTGCTCGGCGGCATGCTCGGTGTTCTGATGATGATTCCTTTGCGTCAGGGACTCATTGTTCAGGAACACGGGAAGCTCACATATCCTGAAGGCACCGCCTGCGCCGATGTGCTCATCGTTGGAGATAAAGGCGGGACCTCAGCGAAGACCGTGTTCATGGGTGCGGGAGTGGGGTTTGGCTATGGATGCCTCAATCTCATCACCCGACTCTGGAAAGAAACTACCGATTGGAGTTTGAGCTTCTTCAAGGGGGCATCGATCTCCGCCGAAGTCGCGCCACCGATGATCGGAGTTGGTTACATCATCGGGCCGAAGACCGCGGCCAATATGATGGCCGGCGGCGCGCTGGCATTCATGGCGATCATCCCGCTGATCAAAGTGATCGGTGAGGGATTGACGGAACCGATTTTCCCCGCGACTCAACCGATACGAGACATGAGTCCCGGAGCAATTAGGAATGCATACATCCTGTATATAGGCGCCGGCGCAGTCGCGACCGGCGGAATCATCAGTCTCATCCGCTCAATTCCTTCGATCGTTGGCGCATTCAAACGTGGCATGGGCTCGCTCAAGACGGCCCGACAAGGGACAAAAGTCGTAATACTTCGTACCGAGCGCGACCTGCCCATGAAGTGGGTGGTTGGCGGAGTGATTGCATTAGTGCTCGCGATCTGGGCGGCTCCGATACTTGAAATCAATTTCGTTTCTGCTCTACTGATCGTAATGTTCGGGTTCTTCTTCGTCACAGTCTCAAGCCGCATTACCGGCGAAATCGGCTCATCGTCGAATCCGATCTCGGGAATGACCGTCGCGACTTTGCTCTTCACATGCCTTCTGTTCCTCGCTGTTGGGTGGACGGGGATCGATTACAGGGCAATGGCGCTGACCACGGCAGCGCTCGTCTGCGTGGCGGCATCGAATGGCGGGACGATTTCTCAGGATCTGAAGACAGGATTTCTTGTTGGGGCCACACCGTCGCGCCAGCAGATCGGAATTTTGGTCGGAGTGCTAACCAGCGCTGTCGTTATCGGGGCAACGCTGATCGGAATCAACCAGGCGTTCACCACAATCACCGCACGAAGTTATCCAAATTTCACGGCCTCAATCCCGCCCGATGCGAAAATTGTCGAACAGGAAGGAAAGTCGTACCGCCAGATTTCGGTCCCTGAGCAGACAGACGATGTTCCGGTTGGGCGTTACTTGGTCAACGACCAAGGTAAGATCGTATATCTGATCGATCCGGGAGTCTGCGGAATCGACACGGAACGACCCGTCGCGGTTTCTGGCGCGCCTTACAATACTTTCAGCGCGTCGGCGCCAGATCCCAGCGCGCCTACGTACTTGATGGCCGATGGGCCCAGACAAGTGGTCGAATTCGCCAACGAAACTAGCGGGATTCAGCCGGGACGTTACATAGTCGATGCGAATGGCACGATCACTCATCACTTGAGCCCGATCACCAAGCTCGATGCCCCTAAGGCCCGTCTATTCAGCTTAATTATCGACGGCATCCTGACTCAGAAGCTCCCGTGGGCGCTTGTGCTTATCGGCGTAGCGTTGGCGTTGATCATGGAGTTGGTGGGCGTCTCGGCACTGCCATTTGCCGTCGGACTCTATCTCCCGATTTCGACATCGACGCCCATCTTCATCGGTGGAATGATTCGCATGCTTGTTGACAAGCGGCGCAAAGACATTGGCACGTCAGCCGAGTTCTCACCCGGAGTATTGCTCGCCAGCGGATTGATCGCGGGCGGGGCGATGGCGGGGCTGGCTCAGGCGGCATTCTACATGCTCGACATCAAAATTCCTGGCTTCAGTTCGACATTCGACATGTCTGGTCTCATAGGCGGGCTGGCGCACAGCGATCTGTGGGCGATTGTCCCATTTGCCGGACTCGCGATTTTCCTCTACTACGTTGCGAGTAAACGTAAAGCCGACGATCTCGCATAACCGGCGCCTTTTGTCTGCAACCTCTTCGCCCAATCGCGTATAATCAGCGGATGAACAGATATCATCCGCTGATTATGCGTGTGCTGACACCACCATACCCGGCACTCTCCATCCGCCGATTCGCTGTCCACGCGGCAGGTGTTTCGGCACTTTGTCTATTGACCGCATGCAGTTCCAGTAAGCCAAAGCCGGACGCCGAACTTACCAAGCCCACTGTCGAGCGCACCGACCCCGAGAAGGAACAAGCCGCCTACTATCTCTTCATGGAGGGGACGACCCTCAGTGAGGAGGGTAACCTGCAGGGGGCTTCGGAGTGCTTCGAGCGCGCGCTACAATTCGATCCGAATTCCACTGAGATTCGTATGTCATTGGGTGAATGCTATTTCACCATGCGTCGATTCGAGCGCGCCATCGCTGTCGTCGAGGGATCCGTCGAACGTGATCGACGTACCGTAGAGTTTCTCGGACGTTGCCATCGTTTCCTTGGCCACGATGAGCATGCGGTGACATTGTATCGGGAATTGATCTCGCTGGATTCGACCGATGCGGAAGCGTGGTGGTACCTCTCACGCTTGTCGTTGCGGCAAGGGCATCTGGATGCCGCCGCCGATGATCTTGAGAATCTGGCGCGGTTGCGGCCTGATGGGCGTGTCTTTACAGAGCTGGGCGAACTGCGTTCACGCATCGGAGAGTACGATCGTGCGGCGGACGCATTCACCAGCGCGTTGAAGATTGATTCCGGGTGGGCGGGTCGTGACGCGTGGCTGGGTTTGGCTGGCGCGCTTGAGCCATTGGGACGTTTCGACGAGGCAGCTCACGCCTACCGTCGTGTCATAGAGATGTCACCACCCGACGAGTTCACTCCGCATCGTCGGCTGATCCAACTGTTCCTCGCCGCCGATCAACCAGATTCGGCCGCAGGTGTGATC
>JBKKDE010000233.1:0-6212 GCA_046708665.1 Candidatus Zixiibacteriota bacterium
GTGAAACAGCTTGTCGAAAACACAAGAGTCGCACTTGATCAGATCGACCTTATTGAGCTTAACGAAGCATTCGCCGCGCAGGTTATCGCCTGCCAACGCGAACTGAAGTTTGACATGTCCAAAACCAACGTCAACGGCGGCGCGATCGCGCTGGGGCATCCCATCGGATGCACTGGCGCGCGCATCGTCGTCACGCTCGTCCACGAAATGCAACGACGGGGGTCGCGCTATGGCCTCGCCACATTGTGTGTCAGTGGCGGCATGGGAATGGCGATCCTCCTGGAGAAACCATAAATGGCACGCAAACCCGCCGCAACGGATCGTCCTGCTGCCCTGATCACCGGTGGCGCGAAGGGCATGGGGCGCGCGATCACGCTTGCGCTCGCCGCGGATGGCTACGACATCGGGATCATCACGCGCAAAAGTGAGCCCGCCGCACGCGCGGTGTGTACGCAATGCGAGCGTCTCGGGGTTTATGCATGCTACTGGAAGGCTGATTTGACGGACATCGATGCCACAGAAGAAATCTCACGCGACTTTGTACGAGAGTACAAACGCTGGGACGTATTGGTCAACAACATCGGCGATTACTGGACCGGACCAATACTCTCGATGAAGACGGACACGATTAAAGACATGTTCCAGTCCAATTTTTCGGCAGCGGCACGCCTGTCGCTCTTGGCGACTAAGATCATGCGCCTGCGCAAGCAGGGGAGAATTGTCAACATCGGTTGGGTCTTTGCTGACCGGATGCAGGGCATCGCTGATGCCGCCGCATATCATGCCGCGAAGACCGCATTGGTGTCTTTCTCCTCGTCACTCGCCAAAGTCGCAATCGTCGATGGCGTAACAGTCAATATGGTCTCGCCGGGAATGCACTACACCTCGGTGGACCTTCCGAAAGACCCGAAGAAAGTCATTCCCGCCGGACGTTTCAGCAGCGACGAGGACATCATCGGAGCCGTACGCTATTTCCTTTCGACGCAAGCCGCCTACGTCACCGGCAGCAACATCAAAGTTTCCGGCGGTTACGGCGTATAGTTTTCTCCGATCCTCTCCCTTTAAGAGAGAGGTCGCCCCGTGCTCTCCGAAGGTCCCGAGCGGAGCCGAGGGATTGCGGGGCGGGTGAGGGTCGAATCTCCAAGTGTCAAATATTCCTGCCGGTCACATCCACCTCCAAGTCGCCGACGCGATCGCCACGGTTGTCATCGACAATCCCTCCCGGCGCAATGCGCTCGATTCTGCTATGCGCGCCGAACTCCTCGCGTCATTACAACGCGCCGATGCCGATGACACTGTTCGCGTCATACGCATCACTGGTGCAGGTGACGCTTTCTGTGCCGGGGGCGATCTCAACTACTTGCAGGAATTGAAGCAGAACGAAGACTCCGCATCGTTCAATCAACTTCTCAACGATGGCTGGAAAATCACAGAGCTCCTCCGCAGGTCTTCCAAACCGACAATCGCCGCAGTCAACGGCCCCGCACTCGCCGCCGGTTTCTTCATCGCGCTTGCGTGCGATCTCAGAGTCTGCGGCGTGTCCGCCTCGTTCGGGGTCCCATTGGTCAAGATCGGTCTCGGCCCCGACTGGGGGTGCACATACTGGTTGCCGCGCATCGTCGGCACCGGCAAAGCAATGGAGATGCTGTTGACAGGTGAGAGCGTGAGCGGCGAGAATGCGGCAGGTATCGGCTTGGCAAGCCGCCTGTGGCCCGACTCGGAACTGCAAGCCCGCTCACTCGAGTTGTGCCGTCAACTCGCGGCCTTCCCGACACATCTTCTGGCACGACTGAAGCAGGCCGTCTACGTCAGCGCCGTCGGCAATGAACCCGAGATCGCCGACCTTGAGCGCCGTATGCAGTTGGAGAATTTCCGATCGCCGGATCTCAGTGAAGGCATCGCGGCATTCTTCGAGAGACGTCCCCCGAACTTTCCATAGCCCGTGACATCGGTGCCAACTTCACGCATACTACAGCAATGCGCACCGACTCACCCCGCGGTCCCATCATCACCATCGATGGCCCTGCCGGCTCCGGCAAGTCCACCACCGCCCGGCTGTTGGCGGCACGTCTGGGATTCGCCTATCTCGACACTGGAGCGATGTACCGTTCGGCAACGCTGCTCGGTGCGCGTCTCGGGACGCACCTGGGCGATGAGGCAGAAGTGGGCGCGATGCTGGCGCGGCTGGAGATTGCCTTCTCCGCACCGCATCCCGGAGATGATCGCCCACGCGTACTCTTGGCAAACGAGGACATTACCGATGCAATTCGCACCCCTCAGATCGACCGTCTCGTCTCCGCAGTCGCCGCACACCCGACAATTCGTCGTCACATGGCGGGACTGCAAAAGAAGTTCGCCGAACTGGGCAGGGTTGTACTCGAAGGACGCGACACCGGCACGATAGTGTGCCCCGATGCCGATGTGAAGATCTACCTTGATGCGGCGATCGACGAGCGCGCCAAACGTCGACTCAACCAACGATCCGATGAACTGTCATCCGACAAGATGCACAAGGAGCAATCCGAACTCGATCGCCGCGACCGTGCCGACCGCGAACGTCATGTCGGCCCTCTACGCATCCCCGATGACGCGATCATCGTCGACACATCGAATCTGACAATCGAACAACAAGTCGACAAGGTGTACCGGATATGTATAGAGAGACTGAAACTAAAATAGCAATTGGCTACCGGACACTTGAGTTCCCTCTCTGTCCTTGCCGGAAAGAGCCCCGGCAAGGACATCTCCCCCAGAGGGGGAGAGTGCAAGCAACCTCCCCCTTTGGGGGAGGATGTCCCGACGCCGAAGGCTTTCGGGACAGGAGAGGGTACGCGGATCGATAATGCGCCCCTTCTACTGGACCATCGTCACCATCGCCCGCGCGGCAATCCACCTCCTGTGGTGGCCGCGGTACATCGGCCGTGAGAATCTCCCCACCGGCCCGTATCTGATCTGCGCCAACCACCGCTCCTGGTTTGATCCGCCCTTCGTAGCGATAGTCATCCCGCGCGAAGTCGGGTTCCTCGCCAAAGCCGAGCTGTTCAAGAATCCATTCTTTGGCAAACTGATCTGGGCACTCAACGCCCGCCCAATCAAACGCGGCGTCGTCGATCGCAACGCCATCGATCAAGTGCTCGCGCATTTGAAGAACAACATCCCCGTCGTCACCTTCCCCGAAGGCACCCGCTCACGCGACGGCAGAATGCAAGCCCCAAAACCCGGCATCGGCATGCTAGCCCGGATGGCCGGTGTCCCCGTAGTCCCGATCTACATCAAGGGCGCATTCAAGATGTCGCATCGCCCATTCTTCTGGGGCAGTCTCGAAGCCCGCGTTGGCGACCCAATTCCCGCCTCGACGATCCTATCATTCTCAAACGAAAAGGATGGCTACCGTGCACTGTCGAAGTATATAATGGGCAGTATTAGTGCGCTCTCGGATAATCCGGAGTTGGAAATTCAAGACACAATCGATTCTGGGGATTCGCGGGAAGACAGAGTGCCTGGGTAACCTCGATTGTGGAGGACGCTTGTGACCTTGGGACAGCAGCGCAGCGGAGCAAGATCGCGCGCGTGTGTCTGGCTGGCAGTTCTGCTGTCCGGTCTCGCGATCTGGTTTTGCCAAGTTGCCGACGCTGCTCAGATCGGGAAATCTCCGAATTCAATTCGATATACCTCGTCAAACGCTTCGACTGTTCCGCTCGTGGACCGACGTATCACATATACAGGTGACGTCTGGGCGTCGGTTGCAAATGACGGTTCGTTTGGCTCCTTCACCAGTGCACTCGGGTGCGCACAGGTGGATTTAAATCATCTGCGAATCATCCATTGCCCTGGATTCGAATTCCCGGCGGGCTCCCGAGTCGATTACCTGTGGCGAGGCGGCCTGTGGGTGGGTGGGATAGTAGGGACTGACACTCTTGTTTCATGTGCCATGGCGTCAGAGCCCGGCGGACCGGTGAGCCCCCTCGAGTTGAACGGCTTCGCTTTAATTGAATCTGGAACGCCACCGGGGTATCCAAGTGTCTGTGATCAGAAATCAAGGCGACTGGATCAGACGTATACATGCGCCTATTCTGATACAATCGTTATCCCCGGTGCCCCGTTGGATCATTCTGGGCGACCGCACCAACCATTGGGAATTCAAGTTCGACAAGTCACGCACCAGTCCGCCAACGACCTGACCAGACGCTTTATCATTTATGATCTCGAAGTAACAAACATCTCTGAGCGATCCATCGAGGAGATGTGGCTTGGAGTTCTCATGGATTGCGATGTGTACTGGGAGAACGCCGGACTCTGCACCGCCAATGGCTGGGAGGACGATGTTATCGGCTGTCTCACCACCTGGCCCAACCCGACCAACCCAAGGTATACGGACACATTGATGGTCGCCTGGGCAGCAGACGACGAAGCCGACATTTGCGCTGAACCGAACTTTCCTGTCGTATCGCCACGCGGTGTAATGGGCACGAGAATTCTGAGAAAGCCCGTTCCAGATGCACAAATTGGTTACAATTGGTTTACAACCGAATTCTCAAACTATGACTGGGGTCCACGACTGGCGAGTGACGCTCGGAGTCTGGGTACGGGCGGAGAGGGCACGCCGGTGGGGGATGCGGCGCGTTACCATTTCATGGCGAATGGCGAAATCGACTATGGCCAGGTTTTTGCCGCCCAGGACTACGGACCGACCTGGAAGCCGCCGCTGACTGGAGGTGGCGCTGACAATATTGCCGATGGGTTGGATTCAAGATATCTCTTGTCGGTTGGTCCGGTGCCCCGCTTGCTCCCAGGCGAATCGATCCCATTCACGTTCGCATTCGTGATGGGTGGAAATCTTCACACCAATCGAGCCAATCGGATCGACCCCTCCAATCCTCAGGCATATATGAGTAAACTCAACTTCCATGACCTGGCTACAAACGCTTGGTGGGCCGGGTACGTGTGGGACAACTATGGAGTCGACACCGACGGCGATGGATACCGTGGCGAGTATTACCAGCCGGTTGTCGATGGGGACACAGTGTTCTATACCGGCGACGGTTGTCCTGATTTGTCGGGCCCTGCTCCGCCGCCGTGTCCGGATTCAGCCACGGCCGATTTGAATCTTGTATCGCGTCCCGGCGAACTTGTGGTCACGTGGAGTGGGCGTACCAGCGAATTGAACGTTGACGATATTACTCAGCGCCGTGACTTCGAGGGATGGAAGGTGTATGTCGCTCAAAGAAATTCCTCCCACGATAGACCAGGCGCCGGGGATTTCGCGCTCATCGCCGCATGGGACGCGATTGATTTTCAACGCTACACCTTTGAGCCCTCGGACGGACGCTGGCACCTCAGCTCGCACCCGTTGACAATCGAGCGATGGCGGCGCGAGTTTGGAGATCCGCAATTCGATCCCTCAGCGTACGCACGACCGTCAGTGTCGAACTGTTATCGCTACCAGGAGCCGGATCCGTCCGGCCAAGTGGTCGAGAAGTGCGCCTACTTTGTGCCGCATGGCGCGAATCAGGAAAACGATTACGTGGCCGCCGGCGAGCGGGTCCAAAACTTGATCCAACGCGTGGCCGTGCGAGATACCGTGGTCGATGACGACACGCTTCGCTACGGAGAATACGCGATACACCTGACGAATCTTCTGCCTTCAGTCTATTACTTCGTCTCGGTCACGACCTTCGATTATGGCGACGATTTTCGTGGTTTGGAGCCGCAGGGCTGCCAACCGGGCGGCGTTGGCAATCTCGTGCTCGGACTGCCGTTCTATTCGGCGGATGTGGTCGAAGAGAATTGGGAACGAGGTTCCCCCTACGCCGACTCGGTTCGCGTGCAGGTCTATCCAAACCCCTATAAGATATCCTTTGAGGATTCCCGCGGCGCCCGTACCACCTACTTCAATCAGGGGCATGAAGGCGTATTCGGACAGGCGGTTCTCAGAGAACAAGACCGACGCATTCACTTCATCAACGTGCCATCGGATGCAACAATCCGAATTTACTCCCTCGACGGGGACCTGATACGCACCCTCGAACATCCCGACCCGCACCTAAGCAACTACTCCTCCGAGATTTCATGGGATTTGGTCTCGCGCAACACACAGGCAGTGACATCAGGGATTTACATCTACCGCGTCGACTCAAAGCTCGGCTCGCAAGTCGGCAAACTTGTGATTATCAAGTAGTTTACGTTCGTTCCGTGTGAGTTGGCCTTCGGGC
>JBKKDE010000234.1:0-2854 GCA_046708665.1 Candidatus Zixiibacteriota bacterium
CAGCGGAGCCGACCAATTCCTGCGCTTCGTTGCATTCACTCAGCTCAGGCAGACGTGTGACATCGACGAACAATTCATTCCAGAATAGCCGCGATACCGGTGTGTAAGGACTGGGATCGCAGGGATGATCCAGATAGGCCGCGAGAAACGGCAATGTCCCAAACATTGATCCACCGTGTTCAGAGACCCAGTCAACCAGTGCCTCTGCATCCGCAAAGTCGCCCACTCCCCAGTTGCGCTGTGACTTCAACGCGTAGATCGGGGCAAATATGCCCAGCTCACGATGGCGATGCGCAGGGGGTTGGCAGCTGCGGCTTGGCGCGGCGATGACAAGCGATCGAAACGCGCGATGTCCGATCAGGACTGTCAGATTATGGTAGCCGCGTGGCAATGGCTTGCGCGGAAGAAACGCCTTAACCGCACTGACTTCTTGACTACAGCGAATCTGACGCAACGTTCGGGTCTGATCAAGCGGTACGTTGCCCGACCAGATGTCGCCATTGTCGAGATGCAACGTGTACTGCAATCGCGGGCCAATGGCATGAGTCGGCAATACGCCCAAGGGGATCCGGATCGTGACTTGGTCCGGCTCACCATCCCACGCGACTATCACTTTCGGCACCCACTCCTTGGCAATCTCACTCAGGCGCGCCTGAATGGCGTCGTCGACTTCGTTGAAGCCGGCCAAGGGCGCACCATGCCCCTGCATCAACGCCAGCAAGGCGTCAGGGCTGACGAAGCACCGATTGCCGTGCATGTCCCGATACGACGTCTGCACCCGGTACAGTGACGCCAGCCGTCGCAATTGTCGCATCTCTCTCTCAACCATCAGAATAGCTACGTTCCCCCTAGTCCGTTATATCGGCAATCGCCGCCCTGGTCGAAGTATGCCAAGATAACAAAAATGCCCGGCATCGTCTCCAATGCCGGGCAACGATCGATTCATTTTGGCAGTCTATGGAGCCGTGCAGAGCGTGCAGAAAGCCGACGCCGGCGGGACACCGCGGAAGGCAACGTCAATAACACGTACAACGTCGACAACGTCAGTCGCGCCACTGCAATTCATATCTGTCCGGCCGCCTACGGTATCCCCATGTGGAAAACAGAAGTCATCCATGATCTCGCTCAGCCCGCGAAACGCCCCTGCAATCACAAATGCGACATCGAGAATGTCCGTCTGATGGTCGCAAATCGGATCCGCGTGACAGCCGCACTCGCACACCGCTGCGAACGCACCTATGTCGTTGCGCGATCCGTCGGGATCGTTGTACGCCGCCCCAGGGTCACCCGTATTGATGCATGGCGAACCGGGCTACAGTCGGAAATCGCCGCCCACTGCATCGTAGTACATGGGCGAGAGAATGATGTCGTTCGGTCCACCGGCATATTGATCGTGATTCGGGAAATTGCCATACACACAGTTGTAGTCCGCGTTCGTGAGATTTCCGTACAAGCCGAATGTCGTTGAACCGGTCACGATGTTGTTGAGTATTTCCGCTGACCCGCCGATCAAATGCAAGCCACCACGATTTCGGTCAAACGTATTGTTGATGACTCTGGCATGACCGCCATATATACCGATGCAACTGATCCCAAGGTTGTTCACGAAGACATTGCATGTAATAGTCGGCGCGCCGGCAACTACATGAAAAACCATCGACACGACCGGTTGGCCGTTAAAGTTTCTGAAGATGTTATGATGTATCCGCGGCGCTCCGCCATTGAGCGACATGACAGAGCCACCTTCACCCCCCACAAACGTAAACCCGGCGATTTCGATACTGTCAGCAGGCGTATTTCCAAACGCAATAAGTGGAAGCGAATGTGTGGACGGAAACAACAGCGTCTGGGCCGCACCCGAATCGCTCAGTAACCGAAGCGGGCGATTCGAAAAATTCAGATTACCATAATACGATCCCGGTGCCACTCGAACCGTGTCGTGCGCCCCGGCAATGTCCAATGCGAGCAAGATGTCCACCGCCTTGCCGGGAACCTTTATAGTAGCAGGAGGCCGCGCATTGAACATTCTTGCTGAGGACCACTCGGAGTACTCGAAACCATCAATTGCTCTCGCACGCCACCAATATGGCGACTCTGGTATTAACGATGTCCATGTATCCGAAGTCGTTTCCGTTGGGCCCGGCGCTAGATACTGCGCATCCGCCAGTGTTTCGAGTGTCTCATCAAGGTACAGCTCGATCTCATAATCAAGTGAATCACTCTCTGCATCAATCGAATTCGTTATGATCGAACGGATGATCTGGTAGTGCAGTGTGTCCCCATCGACCGGGCTGACAGGTACAGGCGCGCCAGGCGGGGTATTCATTCGGAAAGATTCCGCCAACCAATCCCCCCAATTCGATCCATTGAATAGTCGAACACGAAAGAAGTAGACACTACCATCAACCAATGGCAAGCCAGCGTAATCAACAGATGTGTCTGTCGACAAGACGGGGCCAGATTGCCAGTGTTCTGCCACTGCCCAATCGGAATTCGCCCCGACCTCGACTTCGAAGCCTGAAGGAGTTCCGATTGTATCGACGTAGGACCAGTAGAATCTCGGCGTATGATCGACGACTCTGAATTGGACTTGTGTGCCAAGATTGAGTTCATCAGCCAATGGAAGCACAAGCACAAACGGGAACGCGCCCATGTCGTTGCGTGATCCGTCAGAATCATTGAACTCCGCTGACGGATTGCCCGAATTTAGACAAGGAGAGCTTATCCAGATTCCGTGTTTGAATGTCGTTGGGTCGATGGAATTATACTCGGGGTCGACCGACAACTCAGATCCACCAAGGCCCGTGTAGCCGCTCAGATTACTGGGCGAGTTCAGCCATGTGTTGTTGTAGTC
>JBKKDE010000235.1:0-2834 GCA_046708665.1 Candidatus Zixiibacteriota bacterium
TCTGTGGTTGGGGGGGTGCGTTTTTTGCACGATCGGTTTTTTGTGGGGTTGTTATTAGTGTTAGGTGCAATCTGCGCACGCACCCTACTCAACAATCCCGCCTCACACGCAAGACCTTGTAGGGAGCAGTTATAGTGGCACAGGCCTTCAGCCTGTGCAGGCAGGCTGAAAGCCTGCTCCACCATGGTTACGTCTCCTCCACCAGAACCCGATTCCGCTCCAGCCGTAATGTCCAGATCACACCGATCGCAATTGGAATCGCCCCAATAATCGCCCACGAACTCGGGTACTCAGAGAGCACCAACGCCGCCAGCACGGTCGCTACTATCGTTTCACCGCCGAGAATCGTCGTGGCAACCGCATGCGCCGAGAAATCTTTCAGTGCGCGGTTATAGAGAGTGTGCCCGATCACCGAGGGCCCCAACGCCGCAACGATAATCCATAACCACGAATGCGCAGGCAGACCGGTGAGTGGAGTTTGAACCACAATCGCCACGATGAATAGAACAACCGCCGCGGTCGTGTACGCGATGAGTACATAACCGAGCGTGGAGACACTCTTACGCACCTGCCGTCCGACCACGAGATACGCCGCTGCCATGATCGCGCCCGCTAGCGCGAACAGATCGCCTGTCAATCCTCCCGGCTGCGGGTTCCCTCCGGATATCACAATCACACCAATCAAAGCCAATCCGATTGCAAGAAATGTCGCCGTATGAAGCCGCTCTTTTAGGTACCAAATGCCCAATAACGCCGCCCATATTGGCTGCGTGGTGACGATGATGACAGAATTGGCAATCGATGTGTAGCTCAATGACGTTATCCAAGTCGCGAAATGTATTGCCAGCAGAGTCCCAGCAACGACAGAGCGTGTAAACGACGCGCGATCAATCCCGATCAGATCCCGCCCGCCACGCGCGATCACGATCCCGCCTATGGCAATCGAAGCCGCAATCATCCGATAGAACGCCACAGTAATCGGCGGCGCCTCAGCCAGCCGGATCAGCACCGCCGCTGGCCCAACGGCTATCACAGCAAGGATGAGGAGCAAGACTGATGCTCTACTTGAACCTGTCATGCAGGTGAAGAACCTCAATACGTGTCGGACTGGCTACACTGAATTTGAATCGATGCCGTTAAAGAGCAGGCTCACGAGTACGCTCGCCCTCCAGAGTCAATTGGAGGGCGAGCGTACCCGCCGAAGGTCCTGAGCGAAGCGTGAGGGCGAGCCTGCTCTTGACTGCTACGATGCTAAAAGAACTTGGGCGTACTCTTTCTGCGACCACCCAATGATGAACCGGTTCCCGATCACAAAGATTGGCCGTCGCAATAGCGTCGGTTCTTTGATCATCGCGGCTATCGCCTGCTTCTTCGTGGGTGGATTCTTGTCCCATCCCGTAGCGGGATAGGCTTTAGCGCGTGTACTGATAAACTCGGCGATCGGGCGATCACCGATCAACTTCTCTAACTCGACTTTGGTGAATGGATTCTTGAAGAAGTCGCGTTCAACGACTTCAAACTTCCTGGCGCGCAAGAACCTTCTCGCGTCTGCGCAGGTGCTTCATGAGAAGTTGCCGTAGAAGTGGATAATTCGTCCCCCCGCCTCAGAAATAGTCTATGCCAACTAGAACTGGTCGATGAAGATTGCTCCGTCCTTGCCAATGTCTATGATCTTGATCCCATCAACAGTGTTTTCGCCCGCGACACAGACAATCCGGTGAATGGGGTCATCGATCTGGGTCGAAGGCGCCAACCTTGGATGCGAATTTGAGCCAATGCTCACCGTTTCTCCATCAATGACGAAGGAGACAAGTGCGAGGCTGGAAACACTTGTATCTAGGAATCCTGTCCGGTCGGAAGGGTCTCGATATCCCTGAGTCTCAACCAAGAACCAAATCTCACCGTGCGAATTCTTGAGACACTCTACCTGACGCCCCATACTAGCCGGGACAGATCCCATTGACGCCCTGTCCAGATCGGCTGATCCAAAGCGCGAGTTCTCTGGCTGGTCTACGTCGATGAGGTAGTAACCCAGCCTCTTCTCTACAGAATCTCTCTCAATTCGTCCTAACGAGTCGATTGCTGCGTGAGTCACTCCCACTTTTGCATTCACAAATAATAGGTTACCGTCCGGCAGTACTGTGAAGGCATCTGCCCACCAGAAATTGGAAAACGCGCCTGGATTCGAGGTCCTAAAGCTCTCCAAGTCTATTCGCTTGTCGACGAGTTCGTCTTGAGCTGTGAATTCACTGTACAGTAATGCGTGAGAATCCGAAAAGCACACACGTGCGGCTCCACCGTGTGAATCTCTCCCCCACAAGACACGATAGCCCTTTTGATGCGTAGTCACTTTGAACGCATCATGTCCACGCTTTGTCCAGACAACAGGAGTTTCACGATACCACTCGCGAATCTCAAGACATTTCACTCCGTCGCCAGATGCAATCGAATAGATCGGGTAGCCAGAATTGATCAAGGGTTCAAGTGTCACGCTTCCTATGACGGAACTTGTAGATGGTGGGTCCGTTCCTACTCCGAAGACATCATGTACGGTGACGCCACCTCTGGTAACTGTCGTGATGGACACGATGCAGTCCCAAGGATCCGAACAAGCAAAGTGGATGTCCCTTATCAGCAGACCTTTTGCCCATTCAAAATAGCGCACAGATGCGGGCTGTGCATGCAGTTGAGTCGCGCCACCTGCACAAAGGACAGCTGCTAGCAGGGAGAAAAGTCGAAGAGTAGTCAAATTCATTTAGCTCACACCGTTACTTGTGGTTCACGGCTTCCAGATACCGCTCCACTTCAATCGCCGCCATGCAGCCAGTCCCCGC
>JBKKDE010000236.1:0-2822 GCA_046708665.1 Candidatus Zixiibacteriota bacterium
GTAATCGCCTTGACAATCGCTTGACGCAACGGATACACACCCGAGAGTGACTCGAGATACTCTTCCAATCGTGGCGCAGTCTCTTTCGACGATTTCGAGAACCCGAGAAGTGCATCGACTGCAGAGAGAAATTCACCGACATGAAGAAGCTCGGTTGGATCGAGAAACGATCCATCGAGAGACGACTTTTCGATGTGTGGACGGATGTCGGGGACGCGCTGCAGCGGAAATCCGGCGACCATGACGAGCCGCAGCATTTCGCGAAGTTCATCGCAACGGGCATCGAGCCAGTCGCGATCGGACGACGGCTGGCGTGAACGAACCCTCTCCCCGCCCATCGGAGTGAGACAGAATCCAGCAGTCGCCTCGACGATCTTATCGAATTCGAGGACGGTGATGGTATGGCGGTTGGCTACGGCAATATTGGGCATGTGGGGAATATAATGCGTGCAGTCGTGAAAAACGGCAGGTCAGGCACAATGTGGCACAGACTTCCTTGTGGTGAGCGTTGTCGAACCATCAGGCTGTGCGCGCAGGCTGAAAGCCTGAGCCACCAACAAATCCCGAGTGATCTACTTGCGGTCCCTGGCGAGATCGGCGACGAGCGTGGTGAGGCGTTCGAGACGTTGGCCCACGCCCTCGATCACTTCACGGAGTTCGGCGATTTCGGCGCGGGTCTCGCGTTGCTCCCGCGAGACCGTGTCGATGCGCGGGGTAAGCTTTTCGGATTGATCGGAGAGTTCGCCAAGAAGTTCCTCGAATTCGAGGAGACTGACATCAAGCACGCCCAGCAGCTCTTCGATACGCTGGTCGGTGGCGTTTCCCATGGGACTCGGGGTCAGTTGCGCGTAACGGCGGATGAGACGACATCGAACGCCCAATGGAAGGCGCTCGATAATGAGGCGAAACGTTGGTTGGCAGTGCGCGCCCCCAACACCACCGCGGTCACGTCGCTGCCCTCAGGCGAGAGAGCGCGTGCGGCGATGCACCAGCCAGCGTCATTGATATAGCCGGTTTTCGCTCCGAGAAACTTGAGATCACTCTCGAGCAATCGGTTGGTATTGGACAGCGCGACAATGCGCCGGCGGTTGAGCGGGCGGATTGTCTGCTCGTTGCACGATGTCATGTGACGGATCAAATGATTCTTAAGCGAGGCGTTGACGAGTATGGCGCAGTCGTAGGCGGTGGAGCGGTTCTCGTTCGAGAGTCCTGTCGGCTCGACCACATGTGTGGAGTCCATGCCAAGCGCACGCGCCTTGTCGTTCATTCGCGCGATGAACATCGCTTGCGACACCCCGGCCGACCGCGACAGGGCGCGCGCGGCGCGATTGTCGGAGGAGACCAGCGCGGCATAGAGCAGATCGCGAACTGTGTACTCTTCACCGGGACGGAGCCGCGACTTCGAGGACTGATAGGCGTCATCGTTGATGATGCGTGCGGTTGTGTTCAGATCGATGCCGGACTCGAGAAATACCAATGCTGTGAGGAGCTTGGTGATCGAAGCGATGGGCCGAACTTCGTGGGCATTTTTCACGAAGACAATCTCACCGGCTTTGTTGGCAACGATAAATGCCGAGGCGCAGCGGAGCTTGGGCAACGACTTCAGATCGTTTGAGGTCGCCTTCTGAACCCAACCCGCTGGCTGGATTTCCTTGGGCTTTTCGAGGTCCCAGGCGGGCATCATCGACGGCACCAATTGGCGTGAAACACCAATGACAATGGCGCAAACAGCCCAGAGGCCGACGACAGACTTGATCAGAGTTCGCTTGTTCATGATGGCGAGACCGCCTGACCGTTCTCAACGGTCAGTCTTACCAACCTATATCCGAGTGTGAAACTCCGCAATAGTAATTATCGGCATAAAGCTGGCTTTTCTTGCAATTTTATGACATTGGAGGGTAATAACTTAGCCAGCCTTCATTAACCTTTATTGTTAAGATGTTGATAACCAGACTGTTTCGCCGTCTCAGGCGTCCGCGTCGGTCAACAGCTCCATCAACCGGTGGGCGTCCTTTACAGCCCGCCCCAGGTGGCAATTATTGAAGAAAACGTAGATGCGGTCGGCCTTTTGTCGGAGTGATTCGAGACGTTGGACCCACTCGCGCAGCTGGTTGTCGGTGTATGCATAGTTGTACCGCTCGGCTCCCCCATCCCACCATTTCTCGGCATTTCGCCCGTGCAGGCGGATATACCCCGTGGAGGTAGTCGCATCCGATTCTGGCGGCATGAGATGCGGGAGTTGGGGTTCATCTACATTCGAGTATCCGATGCGCTCTGTCCGTAGGCACTCCTTTACTTCAGGGCGCAGCCAGCTATCGTGGCGAAATTCTACGAACAGCGGGATGGATTGCAGTCGCTCATTTTTGGCACGGATGTAATCGAGACTGGCGGCGCTGTACTTGAATGAGTACGGAAACTGAGCCAGGAGACCATTGAGACGACCTGATTCCCTCAGCGGGCTCACAGCTTCGAGCAGCTTGGGAAGATTGGTATCGGCTTGGTCACGTTCGTGGGTGAAGCTGCCGTGTGTCTTTACAATGAAGTCGAACTCTGGCGGCGCCTTCTTCTCCATCGCGGCAAAGACACGTGGGTGGGGGATGCCGTAGTAGGTTGAGTTTATTTCGACCGTTTCGAAGTCCCGGACATACTGATCGAACATCTTGCCGCGTGAGGTACCATGCGGGTAGTACGTGCCAATCCAGTCGGGGAACGAGTATCCGCTGGTGCCAATACGCAGGCCGGGATACTTCGCGCTTACTCGTCGCCGGACTTCCGCGACTTTCGAGGTGGCGATTTCTGCATGCGGACTTTCTTGCAGACCG
>JBKKDE010000237.1:0-2729 GCA_046708665.1 Candidatus Zixiibacteriota bacterium
CGACGTATCCCAACTACAGCAACACCTTTCTACCCCATATTCTTCATGTTGTTCGCTAGCATCTACAGGGAGTGCTGTCTCATTTCAAATGAGAAGGCCACTTCCTCGACGAGGAAGTGGCCCGCTCTCACGCTGTACAAGAGCGATTAGCCCTTCTTTTCCATATAGACTTTGGTCATGAGCACCGGTGTGATCGGCTTGTCGCCTGAGCCGGTCTTCACCTTGCCGATGGCGTCGACTATATCGAGTCCCTCAACGACCTTACCGAAGATCGTGTACTGCTTGTCGAGGGCGGCAGTCCGTTCGCGCGACAGACAGATGAAGAACTGCGAACCCGCCGAATTCGGGTCGGGTGTACGGGCCATGGACAGGATTCCAACATCATGCTTCAGCGTATCGGAGAACTCCGCCGGTATGGTGTATCCCGGACCGCCGCTACCTGTTCCCATCGGGTCACCGCCCTGAATTACGAACCCGGCGATGATGCGGTGGAACGAGATGGAGTCGTAGTAGTTCTTGCCGACAAGATGCACAAAGCTCTGGCAGTGTTTCGGGGCAACATCGGGCCACAATTCGAGGATCATCTTGCCCATGGTGGTTTCCATGACCACACGCGGTTTTTCACCCTTGGCGAATGTTACATGCTTGTAGGGAGCTGCCGGATCCACCGCTGCCTCCGCTTTGGGTGTGACCGTGCGTGTCGCGGCCGGTTTTTCGGCTTGGGCGGACACGTTGCACGGAAGTGTCGTTGCCAATCCGAAAGCCAGGATGGCTGCGGAGAGGGTTGCTTTTTGCAAGAGTTGCATCGTTGCCATGCGAACTGCCTCCTTTAAGATTCTCATTTCCGGTGGGCGCAAGTGAACCCCGTGGTACGGGGCTGCAAGGTCATTGTACACGTTCTCTGCTTGTTTGTTCGGGCGCGCGAAAGAATTCTCAATGCGACTTTAGCAGAACACCGTCGGCAATCTGGATTCGATTCTTTGCGCGTGCTAGGGCCGCTTCTGCCCGCACCGGGTCGATCGACCGGTCGCCATGGGCGGAATCGTGAATTCGCTGCCTGGCGCGTTCCATGGAATCCATCGCACGCTTTTTGTCAATTTCGTCGGCCATCTCGATCGCATCGGCAAGAATTGTCGCCTTGTTGGCAGCGACTTCGATGAAGCCGCCGGAAACTGCCATCACGACCTCCTCATCATTCGGGAGGATGATTGTCAACTTGCCCGGGATGAGGGGCGAAATCAACGGAGCGTGATGGGCCATGATGCCGAGGTAGCCCTTGGCACCGGGCACGATGATGGAGGTGACTGTCTCGTCAAAGACAGTCTCCGCGGGAGTGACTATGGAGAGGTGAAATGTGGCCATTAAAATTAGGTCCTATAGGACGAATTAGTCCTATTAAGTTCTTACGCCGCCTCCACCTTCATCTTTTCAGCGGCTTCGAGCGCCTCTTCGATTGAGCCGACCATATAGAATGCCTGCTCGGGGATGTCGTCGTGCTTTCCGGCAACCAGTTCTTCGAATCCCTTGATCGTGTCTTCGAGTTTTACGTAGCGACCGGTACGACCCGTGAACGCCTCGGCCACGAAGAACGGCTGAGAGAGGAAGCGTTGGATGCGGCGCGCGCGCTGCACGATCAGCTTGTCGTCTTCGGAGAGTTCTTCCATGCCGAGAATCGCGATGATGTCCTGCAGATCCTTGTAGCGCTGCAGAATGTTCTGCACCGCACGTGCGACGCGGTAGTGGCGTTCGCCGACGATGTGCGGATCAAGAATACGCGATGTCGAATCGAGCGGATCGACCGCGGGATAAATGCCAAGTTCGGCGATTTGACGTGAGAGCGTGGTTGTCGCATCCAAATGCGAGAACGCGGTCGCGGGCGCGGGATCGGTCAAGTCGTCGGCGGGCACGTAAATCGCCTGCACCGACGTGATCGAGCCGGCCTTGGTTGACGTGATGCGTTCCTGCAATGCGCCCATCTCGGTTGACAGGGTCGGCTGGTATCCTACGGCCGAAGGCATACGTCCGAGGAGCGCCGACACTTCCGATCCGGCCTGCGTGAAACGGAAAATGTTATCGATGAAAATGAGAACGTCCTGATGCGCTTCATCACGGAAATACTCGGCCATGGTCAGTCCGGTCAGGCCAACGCGCAGACGCGCGCCCGGGGGCTCGTTCATCTGGCCGAAGACCATTACCGTCTTCTTGATAACGCCCGACTCTGTCATTTCGCGGTAGAGGTCATTGCCCTCGCGGGTGCGTTCGCCCACGCCGCAGAACACGGAGTATCCACCGTGCTCGGTGGCAATATTACGAATGAGTTCCTGAATGATGACTGTCTTACCGACGCCAGCGCCGCCGAAGAGACCGACTTTGCCGCCCTTGGAGTACGGCTCGATGAGGTCGATGACCTTGATGCCGGTTTCGAGCATCTCGGTCTGTGTTGACTGTTCCGAGAGTGGTGGCGCAGCACGGTGAATCGGGTCACGACGCGTGTTCGGCGGAAGTGGACCTTTGCCGTCGATCGGATTACCGAGCAGACTGAAGATGCGTCCGAGGCACTGCTCGCCCACTGGTACTGAGATCGGATTTCCGGTGTCGAGCGCTTTCATGCCGCGAACGAGGCCATCGGTCGATGCGAGGGCCACGCAACGAACGATATTGTCGCCGATGTGCAAGGCAACCTCAAGTGTGAGGTCGATACCCTTCTCTTTGTCGGTCACGGTGATCGC
>JBKKDE010000238.1:0-9490 GCA_046708665.1 Candidatus Zixiibacteriota bacterium
ACCGACATTCGTACCCGATGGCTTTGCGATCTCGGCACGTCGAACCGTCCCATCACGATCGACAAGAGCCCGGACAACGACCTTTCCTTCACGCCCAGTCAATCTCGCCATCTCCGGAAACTCAGGAGCCACATGCCTGACCCTCACCGGCTCGGATTCTACTGCCACGAATACGCCTGGCAGTGGCTCGGAACCAGTTCCGGAGATTCCGGATCCTCCAATCCCACCACTCATGCCCGTTGCAGGCCCCTGAGGATCGCCCGCGCCACCTCCCTCGATCGGTGCGCTGATACTGGTAGGGGCTGTATAATCTAAGTTGAATGACTCGTCCGGAGCGGCAACAGGCACACCGTAGAGTTCTGGGACGACGGGAACGCTCGCCGGTACTGTCGTACCTACTCTCTTCCAGTCAATTTCTCTAATCTTACCCACCACGGATGTTCCATCCGTGACCGGCTCGATTGGCACAGGTGGTGTAAATGGGGCTTCATCTGCCCGAACGAAGTAGAGAATCGAGAGAATCGCGGCGACGTGTAACGTTGCGCCAACGGTGATCCCCCACCCTAAATGCGACTGGTACGAACGCTTAAGCTCGTACGCACCATACAGCACGGCTTGCCTGCTCATGACGACCTCCCCCACGATTGGCGTTTCGCAAACGCAACGCGTGAACTTGCCTTGGATCGTTCCGGAGGCGAGGGGTCCGGTATTAGGTTTTTCGAAACTTTGGTGGCGGCCCTTTAGCAGGGCCGCCGTATGGTGAGGGCAAATTTGAGTCTTACTTCAGTTTGAATTCGACCGGGTAGGTCACCCAGATCGCAACCGGACGGCCATTTTGGATGGCTGGCTTGTAGAAATTCTTATACGCCGCTTCCAACGCCGCTTCGTCGAAGCCGACATTCATGCCCGAAGATTTGGCAACTCGCGCTTCGCGGACTTTGCCTTCTTTGTCGACAAGTGCCTTGACCCAAACGGTCGCTTCACGATTAGTGAGGAGCGCCACTTCAGGATAGGTCGGCTTCTCTTCCTTGATCAGAGTCGGCATCTCCTGCACCGCTACAAATTCGTCGGCGGCGGGAAAGTAGTCTTCCAACGGGATATCGACGACGACATTGCCGTCGCCGTCACCGTCGCCAGCCGAGACAATCGGCGCCGACATCTGCGCGAGTTCTTCTTTGGTCGCAAAACGCACTTCCTCGACCACTTCTTCATCAGGCACAGGTGTCGGAATACCGATGGTTGGCGGTGCAATATTGGGCTCTGCGACGTTTACTTGTGGCGGCGCAGCCGTCATCGAAGGCGGCGGCGCAAAATCGGACATCGAGCGAATGACGACGCTCGGTACGTTGTCGCCGGAAAGTGCGCGTTCCTGCATCCACTTGTAAAAGAGGAATCCACCAATAAGTACAATGTGAATCCCAGCCGCCCAAAGCACCCCCAGCCCAAGATTGCGCTGGTATGTCCGCTTGAGTTCAAATGCGCCGTACCAAGAGCGCGCCACGGTTCCGGTTGAAGAAGTGTTCATCTTACAATCCTTCCTCGGACGAAACTTCGACTTCGCCGGTCGCCTCAGCGATCATTTTGGTATCCAAGCGTGTCCATGGCGCCATCGAGAATATGTAGGAGAAGTCCTTCTCGTCCTGCGCCAACTGGCCCTTTTCCTTGGCCTGCTTCTGGGCGTCACGGAAACGATATTCGACGATTTCGATACGGTCCAGAATGTCAACCATTCGCGAGTAGTGAGCCTCTTTATGAATCTTGATCACAGTGATCATCCCAGGGATTTCACGAATCTTCCCCTGGAGGAACAACGGCAAGCGTGTTAATGAAACGGTGTCCGGCGTCATGGTGCCGATGCTCCAAAAAATGCGGTCCTTCGTATCAACCCGAAGCGTCAGCAATTCGGACTCTTTGGTCTTGATCTCGGTATCAACCGCTTCCTTCGGCGGGAGATTAATCTCCATCGCCTGTGGTTCTGAGAAGATAGTCGTGACCATGTAAAAGATCAGGAGCAGGAATGCGATATCGACCATGGGAGTCATGTCGATCCGTATGCCAAGACGGCGCTTGGGACGACGTAACCCCTTCTTTTCTTTTCCGCCACTTGGAGCGCCTAAATCCATTCCGCCCATTGTCGTGCCTCATCCTGGGAGCTTGACGCGTCCCTGTTATGCCTACACTCGAGCGGCCGAAGCATTCCCGGCTCGCGTGAAACTGCGACTACGATCCGGCGCGCTTCACAGTCGGATCCAAGTCGGTCACAACCTGAAAACTCGTCAGATTCTCATCCTGCATCGACTTCATGACCTTCTCAATGGTTCCGAAAGTCGAATTTCGATCCGCCTTAAGAACGAGAAACGGATTTCCGATACGCTTCCGCAATGCCTCGGCCCGCATCTTTTGTATCTCGGCGCCCACAGTCTCCGCACTGGCGACCGAGTACTCACGCGAAGGCACTTCAATCGAATCGCCACTCTGAGGATCAAGCTTCTTGGTCATCATGATTAAGTCTACGAAGATCGAATCCTCAGCCGTCACCGTGATCGTGATGAAATTTTTCTTCGGCAGGTCTCGCTGCGAACTCGAGACCGGCAATTTCACATCCTTCTGCTCCGGCGGTTTGAACTGGGTCGTCGCCATGTAGAAGATCAGCAGTAGGAAGCCGATATCCACCATCGGCGTCATATCGATGACGATCCCTACCCTGCGTTTTGACTTTTTCAGCATCGACTACGCACCCGTCGAACGCGCCTCGCGCGACTTCAAGAGTTGGATGACCTCGTAGGACGCTTCGTCGATCGTGTAGTTGAAGCTGTCCACTTTGTTAACAAAGAAGTTGTACGCCACGATCCCGATAATCGCATTGATGAGACCACCGGCCGTATTAACAAGCGCCTCGGAGATACCGGTCGCGAGCGAGGTGGCATCAATGACACCGCCGGCCGCGTGACCGGTGGCGTTAAAGGCACGGATCATACCAAACGTCGTTCCCAGAAGCCCCACCATCGTTGAGATCGAGGCAATCGTCGACAAGGCGATGAGATTCCGTTCAAGGAGAGGGACCTCGAGTGCGTTGGCCTCTTCGATGGCGCGCTGAGTTTCTTCGATGCGCTTGTCGGTGTTCAATGAGCGATCATCTTTGATCTGTGAGTAGCGCTCGACGCCCGCCCGAAGTACGTTGGCGCACGATCCGCGCTGCTTGTCGCAGGCGGCCATGGTCGCCTTGTAATCGCCCGCCGACAGCGACTCGACAACTTTTTTGAAGAACGCCTGGACTGACATCTGCCCTCGCGCCTTGCGTAGTGTGAACAGACGTTCCAGAATAAAGGCCACAAGCATTACCGAGAGAGCGATCAGGATTGCCACCAGGAAGCCACCCTCGCGGAGGTAATCCGGTAGCTGGCTCCAGATGATGAATCCCGTGGCCAATGCCACGATCATGACAACGGTCACGAAGAGTCCCTGCTTCACTACGTCCTCCTTTAATCAGAATGCATCGCCATGGAATCGCCCCTGCGGACGCCCCATGACTTCGTTAGTTTTGATATTTCTGTCTTCCATGTCAGAGGCCGAAGTAGCCGGCTTCTGGCCGATCGTTTACAGATCTCCCGACTTTACGGCGCAGATCAATGACGCACCGATCGCAACGTACGGACCAAACGACAACACTTGCAACAATGCCGTAGTCCCGTAGGACTCCGGCGGCTCAATCAAGCCCCACGATTCATATCCGGCAACCTGGCCGCCAAACAACGACAGTGTTAATGCTGCCAAACCTGCGAAAAATGTCCAGTATGAAAGTTTGAGGGGCAGACGCAGTCCCGAATAATAATCGTCGGCCGACTTGGCTTTACGCCAAACCATCGCCAGAGTCCATGCACCCAGGAGTGGCGCACCCAGGATTACGATCAACCCCAGCAGAGCGGACAACCCTGCTGCAATTCCTGCTGAAAACGCTGCTCCAATGTTGCCGGTCAAAAGACTCAGCGCTGAAGGCCACGAGAGTGAAAAGTCGGTGCTCTGAGCTGTTCGAAACGCAACCCACGGCATCGCCACTGTCAGGAGCATGGCCGCGCCAGCGAGTGTAAGCACCCATTTGTCGGCCTTGCCCATTGTGGCAGTTTCAAGAAGAGAAAACTCGCGGTGCAACGCCGACTCGCCGACCCCAGCTCTGACCTTAGTCGAGTACTGCTGTGCCTCGGCGTCTGACTTCCAGAACGTATCGGACTTCTCAGGGAAAACGCCGAAACCGATATAACGGTAACGGTCTTCGGGCTTCACGCCCTCTGCGGGATTCGGCGAATTGCTGGCTTGAGCCATGTGTCCTATCCGTGGATGGTGAGGTTCAACTGCCAGGCCCACTCGCCCGGATCACTCAACAATTTCGTCGTCAATTCGCGCCATCAAGCTCTTGGCATCCGCGTGCCCTGGCGAACACTTGACCACAAGTTCGAGAAGTTTGTATGAATCGTCCTTCTGACCCGTCTCGTAAAGCGCGTACCCGTACCACCAACGCACTTCGTTGGCCTGTTTGTCACATTCAGACTTCGTGCTCAAGCATTCGTACGCCCGCTTTAAGTGTGGCAATGCTCCGGCGTAGTCCTTCGTCGAGAACAAGCTAAAGCCGTACCACTGCCGATGATCGCAAATATCCGGTTCGCGATCAACAAGCCAACGATAACTCTTTTGCGCCTCGGCGGTACGCCCCTGCTTGATCAGAATCGGACCGACGATCTTGTAGGCACGACCTTTGTAGGAGGCATCCGCAGTGGTGTCGAGTTCGGCGGCTTTGAGCAGCAATTCAACCGCACGGTCGTTGTTTTGCATCTTCAAGTACGGCAACGAGGCATTGAAGAATACGCGGGCATCCGTCGGCGCCGCCTGCACGAGCTTCTCAAACTCGACAGCGGCTTCCGGATATCGGTCGGCACTGTACAGCGCCATGGCTTGCTTGCTCACCAATTGCGGGTCAGACGGGTTCAGCTCCGCGGCGCGCTTGTAGTTTTCCGCGATCTGCAACGCCAGACTCGGATCCTTCAGCGCTTCCATTGACGCCGCAGTCTGCGAGAAGAGTTCGCCGTCCTCTTTCTTCCATTGGTATGGGGGCGTCTCGGCTTCGCGCAGTTGGCGATATTTCGTGTACGCGTCGATCGCTGCCTGATGATTACCCAGCAACCGGTTCGATCGTCCCAAGTAGTAATACAACTCAGGATCGGTCGCACCGGTGTTGATCGCGTTCTGCATTTCTACAATCGCGGAATCGTGGGCGTTCAGGAGGTAGTAGACGGTGGCAATATTCTTGGCCACCAACACTGGATTCGCCGTGGGATCGACCTCGCGCACCTTGCGATACAGTGACAATGCCGCTTTGTACTGGCTAACCGGATCCGAGCTCGACTTGCTCTGAGCACTGATCATGTAAATGTTGGCGAGCAGAAAATAGGCATCGTCAAAAGTCGAATCACGCTTGAGGACTTCCACCAGGAGCGGCCGGGCTTCGCCCAACCGTTGCTGCTGATAGTACGCCTGTGCCACCCGGAACATCAGATCCAGACGCGACGAGTCGACTGCCATGACGGCCTCGTACTCGCTCAGAGCCAGAGGATAGATCTGACCAGCATAGTAGGCATCACCCAACGCTTCACGGTAGGCGAGGTTGTCCTCGTCGTCGACCCGTGCTCCCAAAAGCCATTCCTGCGCCTTCGAAAAATTCCCATTGGCCACTTCCGCCAACCCCAGCACATGCTTGATCGCGGCGGCTTTCTTGGGATCCTTGGTCTTGGCGAGGGGCTTTTCAAGCAAGGCGGGGACTTCCGCGGACTTCTTATTGGCAATGAGTGCCCGCCCGTATGCCAGCAACGCCTCGGCCTCGGTGTAGCGCTTCTTATTAACCGCTTCAGCCAGCGCTGCTTCGGCTTCGACCCAATTCTGTTTTCCAAGGTGTATCTCGCCGAGCAGATAGTATGCGTCGCCCGACTGCTCTCCGGCGGTCATTAAGGGTTGGAGCAGGGATAACGCCTTATCGAAGTCGCACGCATCGATCGCGGCCCGGACAGGCACCAGATCGGCCTTGCTTGCCCAAGCCGGAGCCACGCCCAGCGCTACGACCACGGTGGCTAACAGGCCACAGGCCATGCGCTTCAACATCTTCATGCATTGACCCTTCAGCCCCACGGGACGCATAAGACCCCCATTTTTTCCGATTTTACGGCCCGAGTCAAGCGGATTCTCCGGATGACATATCGTGACGTGTGTCAAATTCGTCCCTTTCCTCTGTCAGTCAGCCCGCCTAGGGCTAATCTGACTACTGCATAACCGATTACAACCCATCCCAGTGTCCGGCCAGAGGCCGCACCGAGCATTGGCGCACTGATCACAAGCCAAAATCCGACGCCGATCAAGACAATCGAAAATCCGTAACGCCAAACGAGCATGGGATTAACACGCGGACGTGCCTCTGGGCGGCTCGGTTCGGACGTCATCATCGGAAGTTACTCCCCATGTCTCTTACAATCGAGTAACCGATTTATTTCACACGATGTTGCCAAGACCGCAAGCATTGCCACGCGCCTCACAGCTCTCTGCGTTGTCATTGTTACTATTAATACACTTGTGTGTGGTTTTTGTGCCAGTTGGTTTCCGGTCGCCGAGCGGGTGTAGAGGGTGAATTGGTCAGTGGGGCTCCACGACCGGCTGAAGGCCGGGCAACTGCCGCGGATGCCTGGAACTCCGCGGCTATGGCAAGATTAGGTACGTTTGGCCAGTTTGTCCTGGATGCGAAACCACTCCTCTTCCATCTCAGGAAGGGTGCCTCCGTAGATACTCTCAATCGACGGACGGAGCTCGATAGCGCTTCGCCAAAGCATGTGGAATTGGTCAGTGCCATAACGCTGGATCAGGAAGGCGACATATGAAGCACTCGCGAATTTGTAAAGCTCAGGGTCATCTGCCGACTGCTTGGCCAACAGATCTTCGAGACTCGGCCACTTATCGGACTCACGAAAGGCAAGGGCCTCGAAGTGGATGTTCCGGTCGCGCTCGTCGAACAGGTTTCGAATGCCATCACGGATGAGCTTGAATGAGGCGGCTTTTTGGTCAATAGAATTGCACATGGCCTCGGCGATCAATCCGCCAGTGGGCGCTCCCAAGCGCGTATAGATGTTTAGTCCGTCCACGAAGCTAGCCGGCTTTCCAGTCGCCGCTTCGCATTGCTCCGTGCTGGTGAACAGGTAAATGGCGATGTCGTCGTCTACCGACAGCTTCAGTTGCCGGGCGGCATAGTCGTATATCTCATCCGAGGCCTTCCCAAAGGTCTCAATCCCACGTCGCGGACGTGGCGTGTCTGGGGGGGTATAGATCGTGAAATTGACAACTTCGAGTTTCCGCCAGTCTCTGGCAAATTGACTGGGATCCGCCTTCTTCGAACCGCCGCAGGCGTTCACGGTAGCAAGAACAAGGAGTGCAGCGATTGTAGAGAGTATCGTCTTCGCGAGCGTATTAGCCATGTATCACCTCTGGCACCATTATATGCAACTCGGGGATGGAGGATCAACTGGAACGATGCAAGATTGTTGCACTGAATCAGGATGCTATCCGGAGCCAATCGATGAGCAAGAATTGCATCCGACCAATCAGGAGCGAGACCCGCGCCATGACCGTGTACCCGAAGTGCGCTCCAAACGCGACCATGATGAACCCGATACCTGCTGAGGCCGTCCAGCCCAACATGCCCTTATGCGGTTTTGAGAAATAAAAGTAGATGAGTGTCGCCAGTACACCGACGATGATCAGCACATTATTGATCGAATTCAACGGCATCAGTGTCTTGGAGACCTGCGGGAGGATGAGTCCATGCAATTGCCGTATGAATTCGATCCCAGCCGTACTGCCAATCACGATTGCCAACGACAACCTCGTCATCCAGGCGATCCGCGGGACATAACGCGCGAACAAAAGTACACCGAGGACCATCGGTACGATCAGAATCCAGTCCGTCCCTTCAGACAGTGGCGTCCACAACTGCTGAACGATGACGGAGTGGTGGATAAGCCCGAAATAATACCCCGCGGACAGGCCCGCAAAGACATGCTCGGCAAATTTGAATACAGGGTTGTCTTTGTACAGGAATGAGTACAAGGCCAGTGTGAAAAACGCTGTCGGAAAGAGGACCACGAATGGCGAGGAGAAGAACTCCGACATGTCCTACCCCCTCTCCCCGCGATAATCGCGCTTGTCATTGCGCGTCATGAAGTGGCCGATATTTCCCAACACGATGAATCCAATGATGAGCAGATGGATCAGGGATTGAGAATCCATTCCTCGATTCGCTTTGTCGACTGCTCCAACGAGCGTCTCATACTCGGCCGCGCCTTTCATCCCTCCAAGCAATCCCTGCAACTGGCCAGCTTGGACGTACGACATCTGCTTCGGAGCCATGACTGCGGTCACACCAGCGACCATCGGCATGCTATACCGTGCGTTGACCAGTGACACCCAATAGTCGATCATCGCATTGTCCGAAACGATGATTGCATAGATCAGCGAATCGTAGTTCGGCACCTCCCGCATCAACGGCAGGTCGGCGAGACGCGTCCCGCGGTGATCAGCGGGGAAAATCGTCTCAATGCTCGACCCCATCCCTAAGAGCACGGCCTGGTAATTCGCCTTGTACCCCAGATTGACATAGTCCACGCCGTACACCTTGCCGTTTTCCTCAGCAATCCGGTTCATCACATTTTCCAGAACCGACGGCCCGCCCATCCCCACATTCGATAGGCCGACCACTCGGAGATTCTTGCGGAAGCAGTGCCGAAGCGCTGCGACCGCCATCGGTTCGGTCTCCGCGCGTGTCGACGGCCAACAATCGAACGGAAACAAAATGCGCGAACCCGCTGGGAGTGAATCGACCGCATTGAAAAACGATTCAGTTTCCGGCGTCACGGCAGTCGGCAACTTGAGTGGAAAGAGAGTCGGGACAATGACGGACACAAAGATCAGTGTGTAGATGATCCGTCGATCCAGCCGCTGCATGCGTTGCCAGAAACTCATGCCTTAGCCCCGCCCCAAGTACGTTCGCTCGATTCCGATGAGAACGCGCAGCGACATCGACGCGGCCCCAAGGGCGGCGCCAATAATGATTCCCCTCTGCACCGCGACGGATGGGACAGTCATGATCCAAGTTGCCCAAGCGGGAAGTCCGTCATAGAGATACTGCCCCATGGGGATGCGGCCCAGCATCACGATGATGGCAGTCACGAGGAGAATTGCGGACGGGATAGACCGTGCGCGAAATGCCCGGTATCCAGCCGAAGCGATGAAGAAGGCCAGCATCGAGAACATTGTCGCCATCATCGGCGACTGGATATTCTCGAAAAGCCAGTCGTAGACGCTTCCGGTACCGACTCCGCCGAAAACCCCGAACCCGGCCATGATCGCCAGGCATAGAAGCAGAACTGCCGAATAGATTCGGTCTTCGTGACGCGTGGACACG
>JBKKDE010000239.1:0-3182 GCA_046708665.1 Candidatus Zixiibacteriota bacterium
ACAAACGCATTGGTAGCGTCGGTCGCGCGGACGGTGATCTGCGAAGAACCAACGTCGCCGCAGCCCTGATCAAACGACCATAGACCGGTGCCGTTCGTCGAGCCCACGCCAGCCATCTGCTGGAAGACGTACGGAGGGCAACCGCCGCTCACGTTGATTTGCTGGGAAGCATCAGCGGCGGCCCAATGAGCCGACACGTTGCCGCAAGCGATCTGGAGCTGAGCGGGGGAAACGTTAACTGTGAACTGAACCGACTGGCAGTTGCCAGAGCCGGGATGCGCGGCGTCGGAAACTTCGACGGTCACGACATAGCTCGGGACATCGGCGCAAGTCGGGATGTCCGTCCACAAACCGCTCGCGTTAACGGAACCGCGCGACGGGAAGTAGGTGCGGGCGTCGTTCTCGAGATCGGTCGAGGAAATCTGAACGTTGACCGGGGAGCCCACGCTGGCGGCGGCCGGATTCGGCGCGGCGCTGAGGGTACCTGGACACTGGTTCGGAGGGATCTCGACGGTGATGACACCCTTCGTGAAGCCGAACGCAATCAGATTCGTGTTGCGATCGACATACGACAAGTGGTTGGCCGGACGAACGCAGCACGTATCAACTTCGAATGTGCCGAGAGCGGCGCCAACTTTGACGGTGAACTGATAGGACGGGTTGCCGATCGGATCAGCACCTGGATCGAGATCGATATCATCGCCTACGCCCTCGTCGCCAGTCGAAACTGCCGCATGGAGGATAGCGTCGGGGCTGATGAAGTCGATGTTCGCAGCCGGGGTCTGATAGGTTCCAACCGGAACGCCCTGATTACCACCGCAGTTCACGCCACCCGGAGCCGGGTAACGGTTGGCTGTGGTGCTGGCCGGCGGGGTTCCGCCAGGGCCAAGGGGGCTATTTTGGACACGGCCGGAGGGCGTGAGGCCACGAACGAAGTCAGCCGCAACCGTACCGGTGATGTACGCGCCGCCGGTGGCGGAGCGGAATTCAAGCGGAAGAACGATACCCGTCGCTGCCTGGTCATTGCTGATCCAGACATTGATGGTTACGCCTGTGGCGTTTGGCAGTACAGACTTCGACTCAACAGTGACGTTATCCGCCGCTGATGCGATCGAGCCGCACAGGAAGACCAAACATGCTGCCAGGCTAATGGTCATTGCAAAACGCTTCATTGTGTTTTGCTCCTTTAATTCTCTGAGTTGCAGATTCGAATTCCCTAACGAGAGACACTTTCGTTCCGGGAACCCACACGATAGAAAGTCCCCCTAATTACCGTGCCAAGCGATTGCTGCTGTGCCTCAATCATTCGACTATTCCTTTAAACCTCATCTCCGTACTGCTTTGGACCTGTAAATCATTCACGGTTAATGTTGACTGGAGTGAGCGTTTAAAGAACGACTCTTCGTCCGCAACACCTCCTTTCACCGTGTTATCTGGTGGGTTGGATGGTTTGTAAGCGTCTATTGTTGACATCTCATTTATCGCGAGAAAGTCCGTATCGCGGGACGGCGCTGTGAAGAGCGCAGACATCCCCGAACGGACAGAGCCATTCCATCCACTCCCGATTTCGTGGCGGCAGTGGCGGACCTGAGTACGATTTGAAATTCCTGTGTCGAGCGACGTGCGAAGACTGCGAGACATTGGTGAAGACCCTTTTGTTGACCATGAGCTGACGAGTTAGCTGACTGTTCCTCTCAGTACCTGGTGCTACCTTGCGGCGGATCTTCCTCCCCGTAGGGTTAGTGGCAGACACCGCGAGAGCGGATACTGCAACGGTTGGTTTCTCGTTTTCGCCTTCTAATGGCTGCGGTACAGATTCGCGTCGTGCATGTCATGCAGAGGAAGTCGCCCTGGCGACGACGCGATGCCTATCACTTGGTTAGCTTTGCTACATCAACAACTGTGGTAATCTGTTTTTCTGAATCCCGTTTACATCAGGCGGTAACTTCATTCGGCGAGGACAATATAGACGCACCCCCCAAATCTGTCAACCCACTTTCTGCGATTTTTCATGGCTATGGGATTGGGGCAATTCTATGTCTGGGCGGGAAATAGGCGGGATGCGCTGTGTGATGAGAATGTAAAGCAAAGGACCTGTTGGACCAAGAGGACCTATAGCAGGACGGATACCTAAGCGATTATTGCACAGGGGATTGGCGCAGTGCACTCACGTACCGTACTGCTCTATGACTTCTTCCTTCGTCTTCCCCAATATATTGTACTGCCTGCCAATTTTGGTGAATGCCTCCAGCGCCCGGTCGAGGTGGGAGATTTCGTGGCTGGCGGAAATCTGGGTGCGAATCCGTGCCTGCCCCTTGGCGACCACCGGATAGAAAAACCCGATCGCGTACACCCCTTCGGCGAAGAGGTCGTGCGAGATGTCTTGAGACAGCTTGGCATTGAAGAGCATGATTGGGACTATCGGGGTTTCACCCTCTTTAAGGATGAACCCGGCATCGGCGAGGCCTTTGCGCCAGTAGGCGGTATTCCGCTCCAGTTTGTCGCGACGCTCGGTGCTGGCGGTGAGCATTTCGAGCACCTTGAGGACTCCGGCCACGACTACCGGCGCAATCGTGTTCGAGAAGAGATACGGCCGTGCGCGTTGACGGCACATCTCGACAATCTCCGCCCGTCCCGAAACGCATCCGCCGGATGCCCCGCCCAAGGCTTTGCCGAATGTGGTGGTGAGAACATCCACCTCGCCGAAGACCCCGTACTTCTCATGGGTGCCTCTGCCCGTCTTACCAATAAAGCCGGTGGCGTGCGAGTCATCGACAAAGAGCATGGCATCGTACTTTTTGCAGAGCGCGACCATCTGGTCGAGCTTGGCGGTGTCGCCGTCCATCGAGAATACGCCATCGGTGATGACCAATCGGAGACGCTTGTCGCCATGCGCTGCCAGTTTCTCCTCGAGCTGTGTCATGTCGGAGTGTTCGTAGATCTCGCGGACGGCTTTGCAGAGACGAACGCCATCTATAATAGAGGCATGCACGAGACGGTCCGAGATCATCACATCATCGGGAGTCAGGATTGCCTCGAAGACACCCGCGTTGGCGTCCATGCAGGATGGGAAGAGAATCGTGGCCTCGGTGCCGAGGAATTTGGTCAGCTTCTCTTCGAGTTCACGATGAATGTCTTGCGTGCCGCAAATGAAGCGCACCGACGACATGCCATAGCCGCGG
>JBKKDE010000240.1:0-4330 GCA_046708665.1 Candidatus Zixiibacteriota bacterium
GATACGCTGACCGAAGGATGCGCGACACGCATCACGCGTACCTTCGTGGCCAAGGACCGTTGCAAGCAGGAGAGCCGTTGCCAGCAGGTCATCACGATCTCTGACACGACCGATCCGGTGTGCAACATTCCGAACGACACGACGGTCTTCATCTGTGCGCCGGGCCAGGAGATTTGTCTGCCAGTCTCAGCGACCGACAACTGCGATCAGGCAGTCGTGTGCGAGGTCGCGCAGGGAGTTGGCACGGTGTCAAACGGTAACTGGTGCTTTACGCCGACGGGTCCTGGTCCGTACACGGCGATGATCCGTTGCAGCGATGACTGCGGCAACTCATGCACCGATCAGATTACCGTAACGGTCGTGGCCAACAGCGCACCGACCTGTCATGTCCCGAACGATACGACGATCTATCTCTGCGATCCGACTCAGTTGTCGTTCACTGTGAGGGCGTTTGATGTGGATGGAAACCTGTCATTCGCCTCAGTCGGCCTCTTTGGGGCAGACAAGAACGTCCAGGAAAGTCAGGACGTCGACTCGGTCGTGGGTACCTTCTTCTTTACTCCACAGAAGGATACCACGATTTGTATGTACGTCAACGTGACCGACTCGTGCGGCGAATCGTGTGCCGACACCTTCTGCGTGACGATTGACATCACCGAGCCGATCGAGTGCTACCAAACCCCGGATACCACAGTCTCACTGTGCAATCCGCAAGAGGTCTGCCTTCAGTACGACTGGCTCGATCCGGTCGTGAACAAGTCATCCGACGTCGCGTATCCGGCCAAGGGCGGCAAGAGCAAGACCAGTGGTCCGAAGCAGTTGCCGAACGGGAACAATCCGGGCTCGCCGATCAACAAGACGATCCTCGGCGCTTGCGAGATCGTTTCCGGTCCTGGCGAGCTGATGGGCGACAACTGGTGCTGGACGCCGCCGGATTACGACACGACGGTCACTGTCACGGTGGTCTGTGCGGATTCGTGCTTACACCGGTGCACCAACGAGTTCACGGTCACGTTTGACATGAATGAGAACCCGATCTGTTCACTGTTCGTCCAGTTGGTTGATCCAATCTGTACGCCGGATACCGATTTCGTACCGTACAGCTCGACCGATCCTGATGGCTCGACTGAGTGCTACTTGGTTGGTCCCGGAGAATTGGTACCGGGCGGATGGCGCTTCACTGATCCAGTGCCGGGGACATCAATCAACATTACAATCGTCTGTGCCGACACCTGCGGCGACTCGTGCGTGATTGACTTCACGCGCAACTATCCGGAACGAGTACCGGTGATCTGCCGTGTGCCTGACAGTTTCGACACCGTGCTCTGTCAGCCGACTACGATCTCCATCCCTGTTGGCAGCACAGATGGCGCCGAATGCACAGTCGTTGGCGGCCCCGGCTCAATCGATGTCGGAAGTTGGTTCTACTACGCCGACCGTGACACGTCGTTCTGTGTGACGATCGAATGCAAGACCTTGTGCGATTCGTGCCGCTCCGAGTTTTGTGTCACTGTTGAATTGAATGATCCGCCTGTCTGCAAACTGCCCAATGACACCACGATCTTTTTGTGTGGTCCAGAGCTGGTGTGTTTGCCGGCCGGTGCCACTGACGCGAACGGCAACTTCTCGCACTGCGCTATCGAGTACGGCAAGGGCGGGGAGCTGGGCTATATCAACAATGGCCAGTGGTGCATGACCCCGTCGAAAGAGGGACCGGTCACAGTACCTGTTGTTTGCTACGACTCGTGTGGGGCGGCCTGCCGCGGCGAGTTTACCGTGACCTTTAACTTCAACGAACCGCCGGTCTGCCAGTTGCCGAAGGATACGACGATCTTCCTTTGTCAGCCGGGCATCGTCTGTCTGCCGGTCGGAGCAACCGATGCCGATGGCAACTTCTCGCACTGTCTGATTAACTACGAGACCGACAAGGGTGTCGAGTACGGTTACATCGAGAATGGTCAGTGGTGCTTCTACGTGACAGAAGACGCGCAGCTTAATGTGCCGATTATCTGTCTCGATTCGTGCAAGACAGCCTGCACGGGTTCATTCAATGTGACGTTCCGCTTGAATGAGGCGCCATCGTGTGACGCAGTGGCAGACACGTCGATTTTCCTCTGCGAATCGGCGCAGATATGCCGGCCGTTCAGCAGCACTGATGGTGATGACAATCTGGCGAATTGCCAGGTTATCGCCGGGCCCGGTAGCGTCAGCCAGGGGCAGTGGTGCTTCACGCCGACACAGGATGGCGTCTACAACGTCACGATTCGCTGCACCGATTCGTGCGGCGCTACGTGCGACGAGTCATTCACGGTATCGGTGAACATCAACGAGCCGCCACAGTGCATCAGTCCGCCGAGCGACACAACATTCTATCTGTGCGGACCGACCATACTGTGCGTGGGCGGATTCGGGGCGACCGACCCGGATGGAAACTTGGCCGAGTGCACGATTACGCGTGGGGACAAATCGACCGTTCTCGAGAAGGGCCCGAATGGCGTCGCGTGCGATTTCATTACGATCAACGAATCCCAGACTGTGCTCTTCGGTCTGCGTTGCGTGGATTCTTGTGGTGCGGTCTGCACACGCGATGTCTACGTCCACTTCGTGGTCAATCGCCCACCAGTGATCGATCTCGGTGCTGATATTTCGACACAGGTCGGACAGGGTCAGGCGTGCTTCAATTACACGGTGTCCGATCCAGACGGCCCGCAGCCCTTAGTTGAGGAATTGATTGTGTTCCCGACAGGCGCCGTCATCAACACCACCAACAACACCATCTGCTGGACACCGAGTGAAGGTGGCAACTTCATGTTTGTTGGCAAAGTGACGGATACGTGCGGAGCCACAGACCTCGACACCGCATTCGTGCGGGTCTCGCAGCCGACACCGCCGACATGCAATCTGCCGCATGACACAACGATTCTCCAGTGTGCGCCGGCGCAGATCAATCTGCCAGTTAGTGCGACCAGTTCGAACCCGCCGGTCACGTGCCAGGTAATCGCTGGTCCGGGCACGATTTCAGGTGGCTTCTGGCGCTACACTCCTCCGGGGCCGGGCAACTACGACGTCACCATTCGTTGCACCGATGCCGTCGGTGGCCAGTGCCAGGGATCGTTCCGAGTTACAGTCACAGGCAACACACCGCCTACCTGCAATGTCCGAGACACGTCCGTCTTCCTCTGCGGGCCTGGACAGGTCTGCATCCCGGTCTCAGCAAGTGATCCGGATGGCGGTGCATTGTCTTGCAACAAGATTTCGGGCCCCGGCACACTGGCCAACGGTTTGTGGTGCTACAATGCAACGGCTGACGCATCCTTTACGGTGACCTTCCGTTGTACTGATGCCTGTGGTCAGTATTGCGAGAAGACGGTGAACATCAACATCAACATGAACGGAGCCCCGAATTGCACGGTGCCGTTCAACCAGACCGTCGTCATCTGTCCGGGAGACCAGATCTGCATCAACTTGTCGAGCACCGATCTGGACGGCAACCTCGACACATGCGGCATCAAGGACGGTCCTGGTGAAGTATTGCCGAGTGGTCCCAATGGCCAGTACCGTTGGTGCTATACTCCGACGGCTCCGGGCATCGTTCCAGTGACGATCTTCTGCGCCGACTCCTGCGGAGACACCTGCTTCACGTCGCGCCAGTACTCGGTACTCTTCAACACGCCGGGCAACTGCGGCACGCAGCCCCAAGGCCAGGTGATCGTGATTGGTTCGGCGGCGGTGGCGACTTCGGGTGACGTCGACGGATCGGGTGAGGTCAACATCGCCGACTTGGCGATGCTGACGGCGATCGTGCACCAGCGCAACGTCAAGGGTCAGACTGCGACATTGAATGTGACATCAGCGGCCGCCGGATATCAGATCCAAGGGGATGTCAACTGCGATGGTCGTATTGATCGAGCCGACGTGGCGTATTTGACCAAGTACCTGTTCGACGCGGGTGTAGAGCCGTGTGTACCGGATGCTCAGTACTAGGCAGTTGAGGTTTACGGACCTGAAGGTCCGGGCCACCTGTACTCAAACGGCCCCGGTGGTGACACCGGGGCCGGGTTGTCTCGGTATAGTGCAGGGATCAATCCGAATAAGCGACAAGCGGTTATGAACGGGGATGCAATTAAATCGCAACTTGGTGCAAGGTCCTCACGGGGAGCAACCAGGATTGCCGAGAAGTAACCAGTCCGCCAAGGCGCAGATACTTCTAAATGGCATCGCAAAAAAGCGAATTGTGACTTATATTAGGAAACGGGAGAAGCATGTGCGATATAAACATGTCCTCCAAGTGAATCGGCTAAGTACAAGTACTGCAAAGAGTACAAAATGA
>JBKKDE010000241.1:0-4819 GCA_046708665.1 Candidatus Zixiibacteriota bacterium
GATGCATCTGCACGAGCCGAATCTTCTTCCCTTTTTCGAAGAGCGCGCGCTGAATCAACGATTCATCGCCAAACTGATCGGCAATCACGATGTCGACGTCGACCTGTTCAAGAAGGTTTTCGATCACCCGCGCATGACCCCACGCCAGCATGCGGTTTAGGTTTTTGAATTTGGCGTAGAGCTCGTTGTACTTCTCCGGACCAACAGCAACGATCGCATGCGGTATCGCCGCCCGCTTGATATCGTCGGCGAGCTTCAGAGCACGCGCATCGGAGAGTTTCTTGGAATCGGTGATACCCCAATCGGAGAGAGCCACTCCCTGCTTGAAATCGCAGGCAACCCCTGCGATGACCAGGGGTCCAAAGAAATCGCCTTTGCCGGATTCGTCGGTGCCGGCACGACGCCCCACTTCCTTCGGCGCCGGGGCTTCATCCAACGGTAGCTGGATGGTATCTGGGGATTTACTGACCGGACGCGCCAGCGGCGGCCCCTTGCGTACTATCGGCCTTGGGATTGAAGTCCGCCGACATGATGATTGTCTTGGCTTCTTCGTTGACGGTACGGTAGATCTCACGTTCGCAGGTCAAACCAAGCAGATACATTGTGTTGCCGTTTTTAGTCAGGTATAGGTCGCCGATCAGAGCGTCTTCCTTAAGCGTGTACTGATCCTTGATGCGATTGTATAGCTGGACTTCGTAATCCTTGCGGAATTGCATCGCGATGGCCTTTTGGCCGTCGACTGAAATCGAACTCTGGCTGACGAAGCTGCCCTCCGAGATAATCGGAAAGTCTTTGGACACCTCTTTGCGCGACTGGCGTTTGCTCTTGCGGTCCGCAAGTTCCGCAGCATACGCCTCCAACGGCATCGCGGTTGTATCCATGAAAATGGCGATCACCGGCAGGTTGAACTTGTCCTCGTTCCCGCCGATGTAATCACTCGGGTAATTCACGCTCTTCTGCGTGATGAGGCAGCGCATCAACCGCGGCTTCGCCGGGTCTTCGTTCTCGATCTTGCTAAACTTCCAGTTGTCGTACTTCTCGATCGCGAATCCCGACGCGTCGCGGAAGCGATTGCCGTCAGCGACTCCGGTAGCGCGTTTCTCTCCTGAACTGGCCGCGGCCGTGAGCCCCGCGACAAACAGGACTGAGATGAGCAGTAATCGTGAACGACGCATGAGATCCTCCCTTGGCAAACTCATACAGGATAACGGACCGCACGACGAATGCCAAGCAGTAGGTCTTACTGAGTGTGTGGAGAGTTGACGCAGAGGAATTGACGACCAGCACAAAAAAAACAGGGCCGGGGGGAGATGGAGTTGGGATCGGCCACGCTCGGGAGGGTCAGTAGCGAGCGCAGGACATCATCCCCGGCCCATATTCTACAGCGTAACACTCAAACCTTTGTTCCCGGTCTGCGAGTTGCGCTCTGAGGTCTGTGTTTACATTCGTGATTCCATTGGTAGAAACCGCACAACACCGCGCGAAGTTCCGAATCCTCTGGTTCCAGTTTGCTCCTCTTTTAGGTTCAGGCAGATACTCGTGCGCTTCTCATGCCTAATGCAAAGCGCATACCACGCCTTGATGTAATGTATAACTTACGATGAAATACGCAAGTCGTTATACGAGCGTGTGTTAAAAATTGTTGATAAGTGGGGCCGATTGCAGGGGATTGCAGAAGAAACGCAAGTCATCCAGTGCGCGCTTCGCCGGGGGCCAACCCCCAATGCAGCTTTGAGCGCAGTACGCGTAGAAACGAATGTCCCGGGAAGTTCACCAGCTTGGCCGAGTACGGTGCACGCCGGATTTCGACCTTCTCCCCTTGCGGCAGCTTACGTGTCCATTGCCCATCGACAGTCAGCATCGCCTCACCAGCGACAGAAACGACCGTGACATTCAGGATGTCATCGGCCCGGAACACCATGGGACGTTGAGCGAGAGTATGAGCGGAGACCGGTGCCGTCAGGAATCCCTGCATCGTTGGCCAGAGAATCGGGCCACCTACAGAAAGCGCGTAAGCGGTTGAACCGGTTGGTGTCGCCACGATCAGGCCGTCACCGGCAATTTCGCTGACAAACTCGCCGTTTAGGTGGATGTGGACTGTGATAAGCCGCGCCACTCCGCCCTTGTCGATCACAACGTCGTTGAGCGCCGACCAGTGCGATTTGTTGCCTGAGGGCTCATGCACCTCGAGCATGAACCGATCCTCGACGATATAGTCGCCTGAGGCCACACGATCGAGGGCGTTTTCGGCATAGTCCGGGGGACAAGCGGTCAGAAATCCCAGTGTCCCCAGATTGATTCCCAGGATCGGTATACCGGACTCGGACACCGTGCGTGCCGCTGTCAGGATTGTCCCGTCCCCACCCAGCGCCAGTAGCATGTCCGCCTTACCGGCGAAACTGTCGGACGGGATTGAAGGGTAATCCTGGGTACGAACAGCTACAATCCTCTCAACGGCAACAATGGGCCATCCGTGGGCCTTGGCCCACACCTCCACCCGGCCTAAAACCTGTGCCGAATTCGGACGGTTGGTGTTGACGATGATGCCGAGTCGCTTCATATGCGCTTTATCGGTCGCGAGAGACGATGAAATCGGCCATGGCAATCAGAAGTGTCGGATCCCCAAGAAACCCCGAGAGAGAGTCCTTGGCGACGACAGCGAGCTCCTGAGCGCGTTTGCGCGACGCATCGAGTCCGATGGCTGCCGGAAAAGTGACCTTCTTATGCTTGAGGTCTGAGCCCACCGGCTTGCCGAGCTTCTCGGCAGTTTCAGTCAGTTCAAGGATGTCATCCACAATCTGAAACGCCAATCCAAGGGCGTCACCATACCGTTTGAGCTGCGCAAAGGACGACGCTTCGGCTTCATGCCCAGGAATAGACGCGCCGGTGATCAGACTCGCCGTGATCAGGCGTCCGGTCTTGCGCTGGTGAATGGCTGTCACCAATTCCTCGGTTGGAGATTTGCCTTCAGCTTCGAGATCGGCCATCTGGCCATCGGCCATCCCCTCGGGGCCGACCGCCTTGGCAAGAAGGCCAATGACTTTGGCGCCACCCTCGCGTGCGAGTATTTCAAATGCGAGGGCTTGCAGAGCATCTCCCGCCAACACCGCGGTTGCTTCGTCGAAGGCAACATGTACCGTGGGTTGACCGCGACGTTGGTCGTCGTCATCCATGCACGGTAGATCGTCGTGAATGAGCGAATACGTATGCAGCATTTCGATGGCGGCAGCGACAGGATAAACCGCGGTTGATGTGCCACCTACCGCACGATGAATCGCGACGCAGAGAATTGGACGTAGGCGCTTGGCGGGCGCGAGAACCGCGTGACGCATGGCCTGGAACAGTCGCTGCGACGCTCCCGGCGGACAAGTCAGAAGTTGATCAAGTTGAATCTCAACACTCGTCTGCTCGCTGGTCCAAAAATCACGGAGCGATTCTGCAGATTGAGCCGGGTTCATCGTGGCCGCATCAGGCATCGGATCCAACTTCTGCGTCGTCCTTCGCACTCAACTTCTCGATCTTTTCGCGCGCCACTGTCAGCTTCTGGTTGCAGAACTTGACCAGTGTCATGCCCTCTGTATAGAGGTCGAGGGACTCCTCGAGGGCGACATCGCCGCTTTCGAGTTTGGAGACAATCTCTTCCAAGCGTTCGAAGGCTTCTTCGAACTTCTCCGGGGCTTTGGTTTTCTTGTCGGCCATAGGGGAATGGTATTGGGATTTGGGTGGCAGAGACAACGCCAATCAGGAGCTTGGCGCTCCCGGGCTACTCGGAAGTTGAGATGATTGTGCCATCCGCGAGCTTGGTTTCGAGCTTCTCCCCTGACTTAACCTGACTTGCTGCACGGAGTGCATACGGATCCCCGACCTTGCGCGTGATCGAGTAACCCCGTTGGAGAACATTCTCCGGTGAAAGAGCCATTAATCGATCGCTGATGCCTTGGACTCGTTGGTTTTCGTGGCGGAGTTCCTGATGCACGGCCCTTGTCATGCGCTCGACTGTTTCGTCGACACGCTGCGACCACTGCAAGAAGAGATCGGCGGGGCGACGGAGCGCGTGCGACATCTTGAGTCGTTCGAGGCGTTGCGACTTCGCGTTCATGAATTGCTGCATAGCGCGTTCAAACCGTTTGTGCAGAGTGGGCAATTCGCCTTTCACACGTACCCATCCTTCGGTAACGATCTGCGCGGCCATGGTCGGGGTCGCGGCCCGCACATCGGCGACAAAATCAGCGATGGTGACATCGACTTCGTGACCAACAGCGGAAATGACCGGGATGCGGGAATTGTAGATCGCGCGCGCGACGACTTCTTCATTGAACGCCCATAGGTCTTCGAGTGAACCGCCGCCGCGCCCAACGATGAGGACGTCGATATCATCGCGCTGATTGAGCGCCTCGATTCCCGCGACGACGTCTTCCTTCGCACCTTCCCCTTGCACTTTTGCCGGATGCAGGATGATCTCAAGTCCGGGATAACGTGACGCGATTGTGCGACGAATGTCCTGAATGACAGCTCCGGTCGGCGACGTGACCACGCCGATCCGTTCGGGAAATTGCGGCAGGATACGTTTGTGAGATTCATCGAAGAGCCCCTCGTTGAGGAGCTTCTCCTTCATTTTCTGAAACGCGACCTCGAGCGGCCCGATACCTACGCCGACTAACTGTGTGATGATGAGTTGATAACTGCCACGCGGCGGGTACACACTCAGGTGACCGTAGGCGCGTACTCGGACACCCAGCTCGGGCTTGAAGTCGAGACGGACGGTGTTTTTCCAGATTGCGCAATCCAGCACAGCGCCATCGTCCTTGATCGTGAGATA
>JBKKDE010000242.1:0-3466 GCA_046708665.1 Candidatus Zixiibacteriota bacterium
GGCGAATGCGGCCCGTTTTTTCGCTTCGTCCTCGGACGCCATCCGGTTAGTGGCGATGCAAAAGCGTCACAAGGAGAAGTTGTCCGCCGCGCAGCGGGAAAAATCGCGCCTGGAAGCGGATTCCAAAACGCTCAACGAAGAGTTGGAATGCCTCAAACCGGTCGGCGACATCGACGATCAGGTGGTAGTCGCCGAGCAGGAATACGGCGAAATCGTCCGCTTCGCTGGCTGGCTTGGGAAGGCCGAAAGGGATCAGGAAGCCCTAGATCGGCAGAATGCCCAAGTGGTCCGGCATCGGGCCTTTGCGGCAGCGCTGGGTGAGTTGGCGGAGCCTCCCGAGCTGGTGGATGTCACGCCTCTGGAGCGCCTGATCGAGGCGATCGCGCAAGCTGCAGGTGACCAGGAGCACGGAAAGTCGCGTGCCCAAGCATTGCGGAATCTGGCCGCGCCCCCGGAACTGCTCAAGACCGAGCGCCTCTCCGTCCTGATCGACGCGCTCGAATTTGCCGCGAGCAGGCACGCCTCAGCTGCGTCGCGCGCCAAGGCGATGCAAGAGCTTTCCTCGCCGCCGCAAATGGAGGCTGTCTCGCCTTTGGCCGCCCTGACGCAAGAGCTATCGTCGCTGGCCGCGGATATCGACCTTCATGAACAGGAACAAGCTGTCTGCTCGCGCCTGTCGAGCCCGCCGCTGCTGGCCGACACCGAAGTGTTGCGACGCATCATCGTCCGGTTGGCAACTTCGACGCGCGAGCAGCAAATGGCGACGGCAGAGTTGAGCGTGCTCGCATCAGCAACGCCGATCCCCGTGCTGCTGGATGAATCCCCGATGGTAGTCTTGGTTGCTCTACTTGCGAAAGCTTCGTCGCAACACAATCGCTGGCAAGCGGAGTTCTCGTCTCTTGCTCGCATGACGGCGCCTCCTGTCCTCACGGACCTGGAGGATCTGGCCCGATCCGTCGTCCAATTGGGCCTGTTTGCCGAAGATGTTCATTCCTGCCAGGCGAACGTAGCGACGGCCACTATTGAACTCAAACAGACCGCTGACGAATTGCGAATGCGAGCCGAAGGGAGCGAGTGCCCGATTTGCGGCACCATTCTGGATGCTGAAACCGTTCTAGCCCGCGCGGCGGTGGGGCTGGGAGGACATGCCCATGCCTGACAACGGATATGCCGGAATTCTCCTGATTGGCGACCCGCACCTGGAGGGGCGGCAGCCGGGCTTCCGCAAGGATGACTATCCGAACGTCATCCTCGACAAGCTCGCCTGGTGCCTGAACTATGCGGCCAGCCAACGGCTCCTGCCGGCTTTGCTGGGGGACATCTTTGACAAGCCGCAGAACAATCCCAATAGGTTGATCGAGCGGATGCTGCGGTTGCTGCAAGGGGAGGTGCTCGGCGTGTATGGCAACCACGACGTTCACTACCATCCGGAGCTTACGCCCGATGATTCGCTGAGCCTGCTGGTGACGGCGGGACGAATTCGTCTGGTCAGCGAAGAGAGTCCTTGGCGCGGAACCGTTGGCGGAAGACCGACGGTCATCGGGGGCTCCTCGTACCGTCAGGAGATCCCCGAACGATTCGAGCTGACCGCGGATGACCGAAAAGGCTTTTCCCCTTTGGTGATCTGGCTGACGCACCACGACATTCTAGTTCCCGGCTATGACGAAGGCCGCCTCACGCCGCGCCAGATCGACGTCATCGATCTGGTGATTAATGGCCACATCCATCGAAAGCTGGACAATGTCCAGACCGGCAATACGCTCTGGCTGACGCCGGGAAACATCAGCCGCCGCTCCCGCAACGACGCCAGCCGCGAGCACGTTCCCGCCGCCTTGCGGATTGACGTGTCTCCCCAGGGTTATCAACTGGAGCATATCCATATTCCGCACCGGCCGTTTGAGGAAGTGTTTCATGAAGTGCTGATCGAGACCTCCGGCGGCGAAGGGGCGTCGGCTTTCGTCGCCGGCCTGGCAGAATTGCAGGCCCGGCGAACGGCGAGCGGCGCGGGACTTAAGGAATTCTTGCAAACGAATGTGGATCAGTTTGAACCGGATGTGCGTGATGAAATCATGAACCTGGCACAGGAGGTGATGAATGAAAGACCAACTTAAATTTGAATCCCCAGCGGCCGAGCAGAGCATCGAGGAGTTGCAAAAACGCTACCAGCAACTGGATAAGCGCAAGATGGAAGCGGAGATCAACCTGAAAAACGCCACTAGCAAGCTCGACGAGCTCCAGCAGGATGCCCGCCGGGAATACGGCACCGATGACGTCGCCGAGCTTCGGCGTAAGCTGAATTCCATGAAAACCGAAAATGACGAGAAGCGGAAGAACTACCAGGCCAGCCTCGATCGCATCGACGCCGACCTCGCAGCCGTCGAACGGCAATTCGCCGCGGCGGACTGCGAGCCTGCGCTTGCCGGGGAAAAATCGTAATGGCTGCCGAACTGCTTGATGTGCAGGGTCTTCCGTCCCCGGACGCCATTCGCCGGCGGACGAATCGGCTTGTCGACAAGCGTGAGGAGCGGGTGCAGCGTTCCATATCCCTGGCCGGCAGGTTCGATGCGCTGAACAAGTACCTGGCCGTCGCCGATAAAGTCACCGACGCCTTGGAAAAACTCAACGAGCAGCTCTTTCAGCAGTTGCTGGGGACTGTCCAGGAAAAGCTGACCATCGCCTTGCGGGAAATCCTCGAACAACCGATCCAGTTCCGCGCCGATACGGATTTTCAACGCGGAGCCGCGACCGTCAAGTTCTGGGTGGAGCGCGACGGCAATCCCGAGGACATCCTGCGCGGCCAGGGAGGCTCCGTGAACAACATCCTGAGCGTCGGTTTGCGGATGTTCGCGCTCACGACTCTTGACGAGCAGAAACATCGCCGGCTCCTCGTCCTGGACGAGCAGGATTGCTGGCTTCGGCCTGACCTCGTGCCGCGGCTGGTCAAGATCGTGCATGAAGCGGGGCGGGCGCTCGGCTTCCAGGTCGTGATGATCAGCCATCACGACGTGGCGCTTTTTGAGAGATACGCCGACAAAATCTATGAGTTCCAGGCCAATCGAGAGGGCGTGGAGGTTCGTGAAATATGCACCTCGCCGGCGGAGCCGGACGCTGCGGGCTAGCACATCCCGAGGGATAGGATGCCAGCCTGTCCCGCCATGATTCCTAAATCGGTGCCACTTCGTCCGCGGACAAAAACACGAGCTTGGCGGTGATTCGCTCGGCGGGGAGGCCGGTGATTTTTTCGGCCGCCCGTTTGTAGGCTTCGATCTGCGGGCGGTAAAATTCGGTCAGCTCAGGGAGCTGGGTCGGGCTGGTAACTGTGTCGGTTTTATAGTCAATCACCTCCGCAGCCGTGAGTCTACCCGACTGCCGCACCAGAACCAGCCGGTCGATGGAGCCGCTGAGCAATTGGTTTTCCTGGCGAAAGGCGAACGGGAGCTCGCGGAGGGCTTCGAGCGTAATGTCT
>JBKKDE010000243.1:0-2858 GCA_046708665.1 Candidatus Zixiibacteriota bacterium
CGGTGGGCGGCTCCACAGGAGACGACTACAACCAGCTCGCCGACATTCATGCGGCCGATGCGGTGGACCATGGCCAGGCGGTTGATCGGGAATTCGCGGTCGATCTGATCGGCGATTTCGCGCATGAGTTTCTCGGACATAGGGATGTAGCAATCGTACTCGAGGGCGGTCACAGTCTTGCCATGGGAGTTATCGCGCACACGGCCTGAGAAGGAGCTGATGGCGCCGTTTTTCGAGTCGGTGACAAGCGACTCGATATCGGCGACGGTGAAGGCGTCGGTGCGGATGGCGATGTGGGGGGGGTTAGCCATGATGCGCGCCCCCAGCATTCAATGCGCGCCAACAAAGATTCCAACCCTTAATTTCATCCGCCGGAGGCAAATGAGATTGAGGGTTGGAATGACGGGTTGAAGTGTGCATCGAGGATTCAGCCACCGGAGACTGGGGGGATGAAGGCGACACGGTCGCCGTCGTTGAGTTTGGTGTCCGCGGGAACGTAAGTCTCGTTCACGGCGAACATGGTTGATTTGCGCAGGTCGGAAATGGCGCGGTCGCCGATGGTCTCGTCGTAGACATCAGCCACGGTTAGACCGTCCCGCATGGGGAGGGATAGCTCGCTCGTACCCAACAGATCTCGGTAGTGCGCGAAGAGTTTGATCGTGATTGCCATCAAGGTGACCTCACAGGCTAAAGCCTGTGCTACCAAAGTCGGGGTTTGTGAATTCTATTCGGTAGCACAGACTTTAGTCTGTGCGCTAATACCTCGGTATTGTCGGGTCGGCCTCGGCGGACCAGCGGTCGATGCCGCCTTCCAGATTCTTCACCTTCTTGAATCCCTGCCGTCGGAGCCAGCCGGATACCATCTGTGAACGTATCCCGTGGTGACATAGCACAACGATCTCACTGTCCCGTTGGGCATCCAGTTCGGCGACACGGGCAGGCAGAGTCCCCATCGGGATCAGAAGTGTCTTGGGTAGATGCGACATCTGGTACTCGATCGGTTCACGCACATCGAGGATGAACAACTCCTCCCCGCGTTCGATCCGCTTCTTCGCCGCCCGCGGCGTGATGCGTGTGTCGTCGTCGATTTCCGCTTCTCCCAAGTCTTCCTCCCCGTGATACACACATGTGTCCGAATAGGCGACTGGTGCTGTAATCGTCGGATGATCACCGCACAATGCGCATTCGCGGTTGCGCGTGATTGTAAACTCATCGAACGAAATCGACAACATATCAATTACCAACAACCGCCCAACCATCGAATCGCCGATCCCGCAGATCCATTTGATCGTCTCGGCCGCCTGCAACGACCCTACAACACCGGGCAGAACTCCCAAGACACCGGCTTCCGCGCAGTTCTGGACTGTCCCCGGCGGAGGTGGCTCAGCATGCAAACATCGGTAGCATGGGCCCTGCTTGGGCACAAACAGTGAGACCCGCCCCTCGAACTGCAGCACGCTGCCGTAGACATTCGGAATTCCAAGCAGGACACAGGCGTCGTTGACGGCGTAGCGAGTCGGAAAGTTGTCGTTGCCGTCGATGACGACGTCATACCCACTGAGAATCTCCATCGCATTCCCGGCATCGAGACGGGTTTGGTGGAGATTGATCTTGAGGTCGTGGTGGAGCGGTTGAAGTCTTGCAGACGCCGCCTCTACCTTGCCGCGTCCCTTGTCGAGCTCGGTGAACAGGATCTGGCGCTGAAGATTTGACAGATCGACAATGTCATCGTCGATCAACCCAATAGTCCCGATTCCTGCCGCTGCCAGATAGACCGCCGCCGGGCACCCGAGGCCGCCGACACCGACAATTGCGACTTTGGCCGCGAGGAGCTTCTCTTGCCCCTCAGCGCCGATCTGCGGGAGACGTATCTGCCGAGACCACCTGCGGAGCTGTTCGGGGGATAATGCCATACACCTATATATACTCTCTGGCCCTTACGAACGCGAATTCGTTGCTTGTGCTATGGGCAGACTTGAGGAATACAGGACAGTTGAGTATAGTCTTGGCAACTGACCAGGAGCGAGATATGCACATCTTCAGCTTACGCCTTCTTACGCGAATCACCGTTACCGCTGTAGGCCTTCTGTACATCGGCTGCACAAACGACAGCACGTTGTCACTGTCCGGCACACTGGAAACTGATGACCACGATCTGATCTCCCCGATCACCGCCCAGCTACTGTCCATTCGTGTTGTTGAAGGCCAGACAGTGCAGTTTGGGGACACTGTCGCGGTCATGGACACGATTTCAACGGCGGCGGCATTCCGGGCAGCCCACGCGGCTGAAGTCGAGGCGCAAGCGAAGTACGATGATCTGGCATTCGGCACTGACCGCGAAAAAATCCGTGCGGCCCGGGCCCAATTGGAAATCGCCAAAGCCAACCTGGCGCAAGCCGGGAGGGATTGGGCGCGCAACGACTCGCTCTTCACCCGCGGACTGGTGGACGCCAGCACCCAAGAGAAGGCGACTCTGGCGCATGACAATGCCAAATCGTCGCTCGAAGCCGCACAGCAGAATCTCGCCGACCTCGAACGTGGCGCCAGGACACATCAACTCGGTGCGGCACAAGCGGTCCGCGATCGCTCGGCGCAGGAGCGTGTGGCCCGCCAGCGCGATTTCGACCGTTTGATCCTAACGGCCACACGTGAGGGCGTTATCCAATTTCTCCCGTTCCAGACCGGCGAATACGTCCCGGCGGGTCGTGCGGTTGCCACGATCAACAATCCGGATGACATGTGGGCCAAGATCTATGTGCCAGAAGCTCGTCTGGGGGAAATATCGGTGGGAGAACAGGTCACGTTTCATGTCGATGGCGCACCCAATCAGGAATACACCGCCAACGTGGTGTTCATCG
>JBKKDE010000244.1:0-2555 GCA_046708665.1 Candidatus Zixiibacteriota bacterium
ATCGGCTGCTCACCCGCAATCGGATTTTCATCGACCGAGTCAAAGACGTCGGGATCATCTCGAAGCAAGATGCATGGTCCGTGGGATTCACGGGTCCGGTGTTGCGGTCAACAGGGTTGGCCCGCGACATCCGAAAGGACGAGCCATACCTGGTCTATGATCGATTGGATTTCGACGTACCGGTCGGCGCCGTCGGCGACAATTATGACCGCTATCTTGTGCGGATGGAAGAAATGCATCAGTCGATACGAATCCTTCGGCAGTGCATTAAGCAAATACCTGGCGGAGCCGTTCGCGTTGATCTGACAGGGCGACCGTTGACTGGCGAGGAAATGGTCGACTCTGCAAAGATGGGCATGACTGCCGATTTGCTGCTGCGCACAGTACGACCCGATCCAACACTCGATGGGGCAGAAAAGGCGCGCGCGCATCTGATCAACGCCGACGCCAAATCGGTTGTGCTACCTCCCAAAGAAGACACCTACGGTAATATTGAAGGACTCATGAACCACTTCATGTTGATCATGGAGGGTGAGGGGTTGAAGCCGCCGCCCGGCGAAATCTATATCGCCAATGAGGCCGCCAACGGTGAACTCGGGTTCCACATGGTCTCCAATGGCGAGGGACGCGCCTATCGTGTGCGGTGCCGGCCACCGTGCTTTTATCTGATGCAGGGGCTCGAGAAGATGATTGTCGGAGACATGATCGCGGATGTCATCGCGACTTTTGGGACCATTAATATGATCGCAGGCGAACTAGACCGTTAATGTCACATTCAGCCGACAACCACGACCTCTCCACCATCGACTATGGGATGCAACCGCACCCGGGTCCCGTGTCGTGGTCGGAGACTGCGAAACGCGAAATCGATGCGATATTTGACAAGTATCCCGACAAGCGCTCAGCCACGCTACCAGTACTGTGGCTCGCGGTACGGGAGTTTGGCTGGGTATCGTATCAAGTGGAGCTGATTGTCGCCGAAGTGCTTGAGCGTCCGTTGAATGAGATCCATCAGGTGGTAACCTTTTACACGATGTATCCGCGCAATCCAATGGGTACGCACCACATTCAGCTATGCCGCAACATTTCATGTTGGTTGGCTGGCGCGATAGATTTGCGTGAGCAGATTAAGCAAGTGCTGGGAATCGGTGTTGGTGAAACGACTCCGGATGGAAAGTTTACGCTCTCGGAGGTCGAGTGCCTTGCCTATTGCGAGTGTGCGCCGGCCATGCGGTTCGATGACAAGTATGTCGGCAACTTGACATCGGAATCCGTCGCACGGATAATCAAAGAGAACAGTTAGAGAATTCGGAATTCATGTTAAAGCTTGTCACAAAAAACGTCGGAGTTGAGAACTCGCACACGATGGATGTGGCGCGTGCGAACGGCGCTTATTCGCGGGTTGAGAAAGCGTTTGCGATGACTCCTGAGCAACTGATTCAGGAAGTGATTGCCTCGAACCTCCGAGGGTTGGGTGGCGCCGGCTTCCCTGCGGGACGCAAGTGGAGCTTCCTGCCCAAAGACTCGCCCAAGCCGCGCTACCTCGTTATCAATGCCGACGAGGGCGAACCAGGCACTTGCAAAGACAAGTATGTGATGATCCATGATCCCCATCTCCTGATTGAGGGGATCATTATCGCCTGTTGGGCGATTAAGGCGCACCGTGCTTACATCTACGTGCGGGGCGAGTATGATCTTCCGATCGCGCGCATGGAAAGTGCAATTGCCGAGGCAAAGCATGTCGGAGTCCTCGGTGAGAAGGTCATGGGGCATGACTTCGCGCTGGATATTGTTGTGCATCGCGGGGCCGGGGCCTACATCTGCGGCGAAGAGACATCGTTGCTCGAATCACTTGAAGGCAAACGCGGCTGGCCGCGTCTTAAGCCCCCGTTTCCTGCGGTTGAGGGCTACATGCGCTGCCCGACTGTTGTTAACAATGTCGAGACACTCGCCTACGTTCCCTATGTTGTTGAAATGGGCGCGGCGGCTTTTGCCGCGTTAGGGTCGGAGCGCAATGGTGGGTTGCGGATGTATTCGCTCTCGGGACGTGTGAACAAACCGGGAGTGTATGAGCTCCCAATGGGGACGCCGCTTCGTCATATGATTTACGAAGTCGCCGGCGGGATCACAGGCGGACGGCAGCTCAAAGCGGTTATTCCGGGTGGATCCTCTTCCCCCATACTGCGCGCCGATGAAATTGACGTGCCCATGGATTTTGACTCCCTGGCAAAAATCGGTTCAATGCTGGGATCCGCTGGGGTGGTCGTGTTAGACGAGACTGTTTCGATCCCGGAGGCGCTGTTGGTGTTGATTCGGTTCTACGCCCACGAGTCTTGCGGCCAGTGCACTCCCTGCCGTGAAGGCACGGCATGGCTTGAGCAGATTGTTTTTCGTATCTTGGATTCGAAGGGGCGCCCCGGTGACTTGGACAATATGCTGCGTGTCGCCAAGAACATCATTGGCAACACAATTTGCCCGTTGGGCGATGCGGCGGCACTGCCGGTGATTAGCTACGTGACGAAATTCCGTGGCGAGTTTGAGGAGTGGGTCAATCG
>JBKKDE010000245.1:0-7397 GCA_046708665.1 Candidatus Zixiibacteriota bacterium
GAAGACCCGGTCGTTGCGGCGGACACCTACGAACAGGAACTCAAGGATCACTTCAAGGCAGCCGTCCCGAAATTCGACCTCATGCTGCTCGGTCTCGGCGAAGACGGTCATATGGCCTCGATCTTCCCCGGGTCAACTGCGGCGACCGAAAGACAGAGGATTGCAGTCGCTACCCAGCATCCACACTCCAACCAGTGGCGCGTTACTCTCACGCTACCTGCAATCAACGCGTCTTCGATCGTCAGCTTCCTGGTCTACGGATCAGCGAAGGCACGGATGTTGCGGATCGTAAAGTCAGGGCTGGTTTCACCGGAAGAAATCCCGGCCACAGGCGTTAGCCCGGCTGATGGGACCGTAATCTGGTTCTGCGATCAAGCGGCCGCTGGCAACTAGTCAGTCGTGAGCCAATACATGGTCATCCCCGCGAAATATCTGCATCGACGACCGTCGTCGCTAAAGTGACCATCACGGCATCTGAAGAGCGGCGGAGCTAAGGGCGCATTCTGCGCGATACGACAGTCGCAATCCAGATCCGGCAGCCGCAAACAAGTCCACACAAACCATCACCGCTTGATTCATCACGCGGGGCCAGCTAAACTCCGTTGTTCGGGATACTGTCGACAACTTGTCAATTACACAATTCGCATGAGAATTGTAACAGATACAATTTCACTCGCAGACTTACGCGTAATGGCCCAGTCCCTATTTGGCAATTTGGTCAAAGGTGTCGTGGATGTGGACCGTGGAATACTGGCGCTGGATGCCGAACTTCATTCCGATTTGGAAGCTGCTCTACTCCAAGACGGGTCTCTGCAACGAGACTTATGGGGCATCAATTTGTATCCCGACGAGCCCCCAGAAAACTTCTTGGAATTTGACTCGATGATAAATGTCAGGCCCTCGCAGAACAACCGGACGCGGGGCGTGGAAGACCCGGCGACGCGCCAGCTGATTTTGTCCGTTGTCAACAAAAGGATACAGCGATGAACGCAGAGCACCGATCCCTCGCAGACGGCCGATGGACTACGATGTCGTTTCTTGAGCAAATGGCCAACGTTGGCGGGGAGGTAGAACGAGCCCTGAACTGGACGGCGAAGGGTAATCGCGAATACGCCAATCGAGCATTCGAACGTGCCTTAGAATTGATTGATCTGACTCTTGCCGATTCCCGGAATCGGTTGCGTAGCAAAGAGGTCGCCCGCGAGCGTGCTGCGCTCGTCGACTACTTCCATGGCGCTAATGAATTTTGTTCATCCCCAGCTCTACTGCGAAACTATTACGGCGCGTTTGCCCTTGCAGCCCGCCGAGATCGCTAGCTGCCCTCGGGTGGCCGACTGGCAAAATCGCGCTTGACGAAATCCTCCCCGATCCCGAATCTTTCCCTCAGAATTAACTGGAAACAGCCGTCGCCCAAAAAGGTCTTGGCCTGTATCACTCCCTCAAAACCATAACGACGAAGGACCTGTTTCTAAGGCCATAGGGGCCAGGGGATGTGGGACCTCCGAGTTGTCCCATTGTACGAAAGGAAAGCGAAGTATGCCGGAAGGCACAGTGAAGTGGTTCAACGACGCCAAGGGATATGGATTCATCTCCCTAGAGGGCGGCAAGGATGTGTTCGTGCATCACCAGGCCATCATGATGGACGGTTTCCGCAGCTTGAAAGAGGGCGATCGTGTCGCCTTCGAGATCGTTGAAGGTCCGAAGGGTCCGCAGGCCGCCAACGTTAAGCGCGCCGGACACTAAAGCGCGGTCCCATTAGCGTCCCTGTCAGAGGGGACCGTAACGCCATAAGCCCCCGAATCCACAGGATTCGGGGGCTTTCGTTCTCTGCGAATTTCAAGCCACGGTACCAATCACAGAAACTATCCGTAAATTGCTCCGTAGACTCCCTGTCGGCGCATTCTTCGCTACAAACGAGATCGTACCCACTGGAAAGGGATTAGCATGCAGCAAGGCCAACGAATCCTGCTCGCCATCGTGATGCTTGTAATGTTCGACGCGTACCTCGGAGTCGGTCAACGATCCGCACTGGGCTCGCAGGCGCTCGATCAACTGATTCGCGACATCGAACCGGTCCCCCAACCCGAGCCAGCAACTTCCGCAGCGCGTGTTCCGGGATTGCTGCAGCCCCCATCGAATCCACCCGTCGATTGGGCCATAGCGACAACAGCAGCAAGCGCGATGGCGTGCGACCCGAACCGTCCTCCCGCGATTGAGGCACATTGGATCGGGGCCATGCCATGGATGGGGGGGAATCCCATCACTGGTGGAGTCACACTATTCAACAGCATCGGACGCGAAATTCTCGGCTCGGTTGAGTCGAACCTGACCCCCGGCCAGTATGTCCCTGTCGAAATTCGCTTTGACCCCGCCGAGACCACGTTCTGCCAGACGTTTCGCATCGAGACCAATTACGGCCCCGCCGGAGTTGGTGTATTCCCCGGATCGGCGTGGGATATTAGCGATCCCGGCAACCCGCGACGCTTGAACTTGTGTTTCACGGAATACAACGATAACGCTGGCCCGATCGCGCCCCCCAATTTCTTCTGGGATCCCGATACGACCCGTGGCAACCCGCAATTCGGGAAGTTCGAGTTCGTGTTCATTATGCTCTCTGACTACGATGGGACCGGACTGACCTATGCAGGAGTAAACCCTCGCACCACCGATCAGGACATGCTCTATTTCTGGTATCCACGCCTCGAACCCGGGCACACGTGGTTTGAAACTCTACCCGCAGCAATCCAAATTCGACTGTACCGCGACTACGTCACTGATCAAACCGCAAATTCCGGCGATGCGATGTTGACCCTCCAGTGGACGTACTGTGGCGACGGTTTACTCTCGCAGTTCCGTATCCTGCGCGGGATCGGCTTGAGTCAGCCACCTACGGAAATTGTGGTGGACGTTCCCGCGGGGACTTCGACCTATATCGACACAGGGCTGGTTAATGGTACCGACTACAACTACCGCATCGAGGTGCTCGGCCCCGGCGACTCACTGATGGGATATGGTTCCAATTTTGGCGGCACTCCCGAGTTGCTATTCCAGAACATGTCGCTACTCGGCCGGTGGGATACGCTCAACGCCGAATGGGGTGGAATCTGGGGATGGGTCGATCCGGATGATGGGCGAGAGTTTGCCCTACTGTGCTCCCGCGATGGGGTTCGGGCGGCAATGATAGATCTTGATGTCGATCCCCCGCAGATCGTTGCCGAGTTGCCCGGCGGGTTCAACGACACGAAGGAAATCAAAACATATCTCAACTATGCCTTCGTTCTCAGTGAATTCGGGCCCATCACCATCTACGACCTGAGTGTCGCGCGCGATGTGTACAATCCGCCGCTTGTGGGAATTGTCGATCCGCAGGGCGGCGGTTCGCACAATTTGCTCATCGATGGACACTACCTCTATGTGGTGGGTAATCACGGGATTGGTGGCGTCGAGATCTTCGACATCATCAATCCCGCTGCGCCCGTGAAGGTCGGCGAATTTCAGCCATTCTATTACCACGATGTCACCATCCGACGTGACACGCTCTATGCCTATGGGATCTACGGCAACGGCATCGACATCATCAATGTCTCCAACAAAACTGCGCCGAAACTGATCAGCCGTTTCAATTACCCCGGCTCCGGTGCGCACAATGGCGAACTGTCATACGACGGCAAGTATCTGTTCATCGGCGACGAGATCGGTAGTGCGCCGCACACACGAATCTTCGATGTGTCAAACCCGCTGAATGTGAGCTTCGTCGACGACATGTTGGTCGACCCACTCTCGATCTCGCACAATTGCTACAGGAAAAACAACATCCTGTACATCGCCCACTACGACCGCGGCGTCCGTGCTTGGGATGTTAGCGACCCACAGAACGCTGTTGAAGTTGGATTCTATGACACCAATCCCGATCCCGGAGGCGGCTTCGACGGTTGCTGGACCGCGTATCCGATGCCCTCTGGACGCATCATTGCTTCAGACATGTTACGGGGTCTGTTCGTATTAAACTTCGATGGACCTCAGACTCCGTACTGCGCCTGCGCCTGCCACGGCGATCCGCACTGCAACGTGAGCCTCGACATCGTTGACGTGGTGCAGACTCTCAATGTCGCCTTCCGTGGCTCCCAAGACATCACAGACCCTGGGGAGGGCTGCCCCACGTCGCCGTCGGATCTTGACTGCAGCGACACAACCGATATCACCGACGTCGTGCGCATGATCAATGTGGTTTTCCGTGGGATGGACCCAGCGACCGAAATCTGCAATCCTTGCGGTCCCTGAAAGTCGAGAGGATTCTGAATTACTTCTATAGGGCGTATTTGCACAAAAGCACAAAAAGCCCGCTGGACATTCCTGTCCCGCGGGCTCTAAACTTTTAGGCCGTATAGAGTTACTTAGATTGGCTGCCGGTTTCTGGCAGGTGCTTCTTGCACCAAGCACGCAAATTCGACGATCCAATCGTCGATTGACGCGCCCGTGTCTCGCCAATTATTGCGTTACAAACACAGCAACGTACCCGCATGATATTGCCGGTTCCACGAAACTGTTTAGGACGCTGCTTGTGACCAGAACGAGCGATAGTAACCATGTCTGATGCCCTTTATCTTGCCCCCGTTACACTTATACGCAACATCCAGTAAAAAGCCGAACAAAAAAGCACAAAATGTGGTGTTTTTCGAGTCACTTTTTCTCGCGTGGCCACCAGTTTTACTGATTCTGGGCGGTTTCCCCCAAGAGTGGCCCTGGCCCAACCATAAGCCCGAAATTACCTTCCGCCAACGCCCGTCACCACTGCGTGGGCAGGTGGTCGAAGTTGGGACAAAGTCAGGGCCACCAGTTCTCGCAAACGACCCGCTGCCAGCGGGAGCCCGGCTTAGCTCCTGCTCCAAAATTGTCAGATCTGACCCTACCGTCAATCGACCGATGGATTGATTCTGGTTAGTTCCTTTGGGTGAGTGCGTAGACCCCTATGGAAATTGCACGAAAGCGTGGCTATACGCCTCTCGCGCGGCGTTGACACTCATGCCCTTGGTTGTATAACGGCCCAACCTCACGGCTTATCCCAGACACGGGTTTGCCGCGTCGCCCTCGATTTATGTTGCTGTAAGGAATCCACTAACTATCTCTACCGTTCGGGGCATGATGCCTCGGATTCCGGAAACCTGATCGAAAGGACTCGCACATGATCTTTATCGCCGCACTGATTGTCGCCATTGCCGCCTTCATCTTCTGGCGCAATGCGAGCACCAAAGTCCGTCAAAACAACGTCCTCTTCAAGCCGGTGGCCGCGGTCAGTCTGCTCGTGTTGCTCGTCGCGGTCGGAGTCGCCGTCTCGCGATTCTTCACGCAAGTTCCGGCCGGTCACATCGGCGTAGTCGACTTTTTCGGGATAGTCTCGGAAAGAACTCTACCAGCAGGCATCAACTTCGTCAATCCCATGGCGCACGTGATCAAGTATTCCATTCAAACCAAAGAGCACAAAGAGGCAATGCAGGTGCTCACCAGTGAGGGACTGACCATCGCCCTCGAAATTAGCGTGCTCTACCGCCTCGATCCCGACTCCGCCGCGCGTGTCTACAAGACAGTGGCGGGCGGTGACTATGAAAACATCATACTGGTCCCGCAATTCCGTTCCATCAGCCGCGCCGTCACTGCAAGCGTGCAAGCGAGCGCGCTGTACTCTGTCGAGCGCGACCGTTTGGGAATGGCCATCCAAACCGAACTCGCCAGCACGCTGATCAAACGTGGCGTGATCGTTGAATCGACGCCATTGCGCAATGTCGGACTGCCGCCACAGCTCACCGATGCCATCGAGCAAAAGCAGCGCGCCGATCAAGAAAGTCAGCGAATGGAATTTGTTTTGACGAAGGAAAAGCAGGAAGCCGACCGCAAGCGCATCGAAGCGCAGGGTATTGCCGACTTTCAGACCATTGTCACTGCGGGCATCAGCGAGAATCTGCTTCGCTGGAAGGGAATCGAGGCCACGGAAAAGCTCGCGCAATCGCCCAACACGAAAGTGATCATCGTCGGCGCCGGTAAAGACGGACTCCCGATCATCCTTGATACGAAGTAAAGATCGATGCAAGACATACATGGGTCGGGTGCAACCGCACCCGACCCATGTTCAACTTCTGCGTGTCAGCGTACCGGGCGCTACGTTCTTACAGGTTTCTTATTGCTGACAAGGACCAAGACAAACCCGCAAATTAGCGCCAAACCGCCTGCAATCGGACGCAATGGCAGAGTTGTCTTCGTTCCGGCTGAATTTTGGCCGTCTGGCACAACCACCGTGTTCTGATTCGTCGAAAATGAGGTGTACCCCTCGTAGCCCAAAGTCGCCAATCCGAGAAACATCAGCAAAATTCCGATGATGAGTGTTGTTTGTTTCATCAGTCTCCTTTCTGACAACATTTCCAAGCAGATTCGTATTCAGTCACTGAACGTGATACTTCGACGCCGACGTCGCTCTATCACGGCAATCCCATACTTTCGAAATCACTAGCTCTTGTTTCGCATTCCGACGAAGAGCACGACGAGCCCGGCGGCGAGGACAATTCCCCCGAGGGCGGGGTGGATATTCAGACGCTCCTTGTCGGTCACTGTAACCTCAGCTATGCCAAGGTCAACTGTGTCCCGGCTCTTCGTGTAGGTGATACCGCCGTAGATCAAGCCGATCAATCCCAACACGGTCAGTATGATCCCTACGGGTACAAGTCCCTTCATCGTGCCACCCTTCCTCAATTGTCACTATCATGCCCGTGCGATTCGCATCTGCGAATGCCCGCTGTACCCGTTCTACTTCAGGTAGAACAAGAACCCGGCATTGAGTGAATACGAGTCCGCGTCAACCTTACCAATGCTCTCGGGAATGTCATCAAACTCGTAATCGACAAACTGCCAACGAACGTCGCCGGTGAGTTTGAACTTTGGGGCGACCGGGAGTTCAACACCCGCTCCGAAATGATATCCGAGCGCGGTAGAGGTGTTATTCTCGAATGTCGAGTTCGTCGGGAAGTCGAGCGTGGAGTTGTACCAGCCCAGGCCCGCCAACGCATAGGCGACGGGAATGGGGTATACCATCAAACTGGCCGTTATTGGCCACGTCTTCATTTCAAATCCATTCCCCAGATCCTCATTGCGGTAGTCGATGGATCCTTCGGCTCCGATGACAGTGCCGCGGAGACGGAGATGCGCGCCATACATGTTGGCATTCTGTTCGGTGGATTGATTGTGCACGCGGCTAAAATGCGCGCCGACTCCGAGCCCGGTCCCGCTCGCGTAACCCGCTGACATCAACACCAAAAGTCCGAGTACGACACTCGCAGTTTTTCTTATCATACAATCCTCAGTTCGTGCTTGGTTGGCAGTGACGCGGCAGGCACGGCACTGAGCCGACC
>JBKKDE010000246.1:0-4095 GCA_046708665.1 Candidatus Zixiibacteriota bacterium
ATTCAATTCCGAAGCGGCTGATCGCTTGTTCAACCTCGGCATCCAGCTGTTGCCAAGAGACGTACTGCTCCAGGCAGAATCGCAATTCTTCGCGAACCGTTTCGCCGAGCAGGTTGTCGTCGGGAGATTGGAACACAAGTGTACCGACGGGAGTGTCGATAGGTTTGTCGTTGCAAAGCACCCGTCCCGCAGTCGGGTGAATGAGCCCGGCTATGACAAGCGCGAGGGTGGATTTTCCAGAACCGTTCGCGCCGAGAATTGCACTGCGCTCACCAGACTTGAAGGACAGATTCACGCCGCGTAGGGCGAGAGTCTCTCGACCATCATCCTGACGGTACGCGACGAAGAGGTCTGTGCAGGACCACAACATACGGCATGATAATAGGCAACCGCGGCGGTGGATTGAAGCGATCATCTCATGCCACATAAGTGATTGTCTTGAGAGTGCCCCGTTGCATTCTTTAGTAAACCAGTTTCTGATGTTTCCAGAGGACGACACTACAAACGCCGCCACCTATTGGAGGAATTGAATGCAAATGCCCAAACCACACAAGAGTCACCAGAAATTGCATGTCCTCGCCGGCACGTGGGTCGGAAGGGAAAAAATCCATCCGACTCCTTGGGATTCTGTGGGAGGCGAGGCGACGGCGCAGTCGGATGCCATCGTTGCCTTCGATGGATTCTGTGTGATCATGGATTACGTTCAGACGCGTGGAGGTCAGATCAGCTACAGCGGGCACGGTGTCTTCGGTTGGGACGACAAAGCCGGGAAGTACACGATGTACTGGTTCGATTCGATTTCTGGAGCGCCGATCTGCCCTGCCGCTGAGGGAACGTGGGTCGGCAATCTGCTTGTGTATATCAGCAAGAGCGAAATGGGTTGGGGTCGCTACAGTTACCGATTTGAATCTGAAACGAAGTTCAAGTTCACGATTGAAACGTCCCAAGACGGACAGGCCTGGAAGATGTTTCTTGAAGGCGATTTTGTCCGTCAGCAACACAACTAGAATGGTGTAAGTTTTTCATCATCGATCGCCGAACTACCTAACGAAGGGCAGGTAACCCGCCTGTTCTTCGCGTCTTTGCGGTATCGGCTGCCTCGGCAAATCCGTTATCGCACAATGGCTTGAGTAGCAGGAGCGTGATTTCGACGGAACCTGGGCATCCGTCGATTGTATGATTTCTTCGGAGCAAGCACCTCGCTACTTTTGCATAACCGAACGCACTTGAGTTGAGATACCGTGATGTCGTGAGACTTTGCGATTGTCGAAAGGGATTCAGCTATATTTAATTTCTGAACAGTCATTACGGTCCATAGGATGGACAGTGTTTCCCTCAAACCTGCACGAAGGAGGCGCATATGCGCGACTCTACTCGCACGATCCGCATAGTCTTCTACTCTCTCACTTACGCACTACTCGTAGGGATGGTAGGTTGCGGAGATGACGACAAGCCAAACAATACCGACACCACGCCGCCCACTGTTTCGTCTACAAATCCGGCAAGCAACGCCTCGCTGGTTTCTCTCTCTGCCAATGTCACAGCAGAGTTCAGCGAGGAAATGAATCCTTCGACGATTTCCGGAGCGACGTTCACACTCATGGAGGGCTCGAACCCTGTTGCTGGCACGGTGACATACTCGTCGAACCCGGGCGCAACTTTTAACCCGACCGCCGATCTCTTGCCGAACACCATCTACATGGCAATGATCTCCGCTAGTGCGGAAGATGTTGCGGGCAACGGGCTCGCTGATGACTACGTCTGGTCCTTCACCACGGGACCAGCGCCGGACGTAACTCCGCCGACGGTAAGCTCGACTGCCCCTGCCAATGGAGCAATCAACGTCTCGGTAAATGGCGTGGTTACAGCAACGTTTAGTGAGCCGTTGAGCCCAGCGACTATCACGGCGGCGAGTTTCCTGCTCGTACGCTCGGCGACCCCCGTCGCGGGTATCGTAACGTACTCGGGAAATACGGCAACCTTTACTCCGTCGGCGGAATTGGTAGAAAACGCCTCATATACAGCGATGATAACGACGGCGGTGGCAGACTTGTCGGGTAATACACTGGCCTCTGAGTATGTGTGGGCATTTACGACGGAATCGACGACCGATGTTACCGCGCCGACAGTGCTCTCGACTGTACCGGCCAATGCAGCTACCGGTGTTGCCATCAGTGGTAACATCACGGCCAGTTTTAGCGAGACGATGAATGCGGCATCGATCACGTCCGGCGCATTCACATTGCGTCAGGGGGCTACACCAGTGGCTGGGGTGGTCACGTACTCGGGCACCACGGCGACGTTCAATCCATCGGCTGATCTGGCATTCAATACTGTCTACACGGCGACAGTGACGACCGGGGCGACTGATCTTGCCGGGAATGCGATCGCCTCGCAGGTTGTCTGGACTTTCACAACGGCGTCAGCGCCCGACAATACCCCTCCGACAGTGGTCACAGTTGTGCCTGCTAGTGGCGCACTGGGCGTTGCGGTCGGATCCAATGTGACAGCGACATTCAGCGAGCCGATGAACCCCTCAAGCATTAACTCCAACTCATTCATGCTCATGCAGGGCGGATTCCATGTTAGTGGAACCATCACATACTCAGGCAACACGCTGACGTTTAATCCCAATGGTGATCTTGCTGGCGGCGCGGTTTTCACTGCGACAATCTTTACGGCAGTGGAGGATCTCGCGGGCAACAATCTGCTAAACGCGTTTGTGTGGAGCTTTACGACGGAAGTACCTCCCGATGTCACGCCGCCGACAGTCGTCTCGACAGCCCCGGCGAACAACGGGCTGGGTATCCATATCGGCAGCAACATCACGGCCACGTTTAGCGAGGCGATGAACGCCACATCGATTACGACTGCGACGTTTACGCTAACCAAAGGCGTGACACCGGTTGCTGGTGTAGTCACGTACGCTGGCGGAACGGCAACGTTCAATCCCAATACGGATCTGGATTCCAGCACGGTTTACACGGCCACGATCACGACTGGCGCAGAAGACGTAGCGGGAAATAATCTGGCCGCGAATTTTGTGTGGACGTTCACGACCGGCGACCCGGGTGATGTCACCGTGCCGACTGTTACGCAGACGAGTCCCGCAAATCTTGACGTCAATGTGTCAACGGTGACCAATGTGACGGCCACGTTCAGTGAAGCGATGGATCCTGCCACAATCAACGCCACTACATTTACAGTGACGGATGGCTCAAATCCGGTGCCCGGCGTAGTGACGTATTCAGGACTTATGGCGACGTTTAATCCGTCGGTCATGCTGGACACGATCAAGCTCTACAGCGGGCGCATTACGACTAGCGCGACCGACAATGCCGGAAATCCGTTGGCTACCGATTTCACCTGGGTCTTTACGACGGAGAGATCGCCAGCCGTGACTGTGACTACCCCCGCACCAGGCGCGTTTAATGTGCCGATTACTGCCAAGGTCTCGGCGCAATTCACGAAGGCGGTGGGCGCGGGAAGCTTCAATTCGTCGACATTCGTCGTGCGAGAAGGCGGCAACGCTATCGCTGGGACGATTAGTGTCTCGGGCACCAACGCTGTCTTTGATCCGTCGAGCAATCTGCTGCCGAACACTGTGTACACGGTGACGATTACTACCGGTGTCACGGATGTCTCGGGCAATCAGATGACAGCCGATGAGGTTTGGAGCTTCACGACCGGCGTAAACGTGGACGTCACGGCGCCGACTGTTACGTCTACCGATCCGGCTAATGCTGCCACCGGGGTTGCTCGCGATGATCACATTCGCGCCTTCTTCAGCGAGCCAATCGATCTGTCGACGGTGAACACAACAACATTCACGGTTTCGCTGGCCGGAGTCCCGCATCCTGGTACCGTGGAATCCGATCCGACTGGCTCGATCATTTCGTTTAAACCGAGCGCCGGAAACTGCTACACGGCGAGCAGCGTGTACACGGCCCGAATTACGACCACCGCGACCGACATGTCAGGGATTGCCTTAGCTGGCGAGATGGGGTGGACCTTTACGAGTGGTGCGACGACGCCAAGTGGTTGCGAGTAGGTCAGCGGCGATAAATTAGCTCGACGCTCGGGAGGGTGATAACA
>JBKKDE010000247.1:0-3044 GCA_046708665.1 Candidatus Zixiibacteriota bacterium
GATGAGCATGATCGCCGTGGACGTGATTACGGCCGGTGCGATTGTCGCCGGGCTGCTTGGCTCCTTGTTCGGTCTATCCGCGGCCACGATTGCCGGATTGTTTTGCGGATCACTTACAAGCACACCAGCGCTTGCGGCGGTGGTTGAGGCGATCAAGCATATGTCACCAACCCTCCCACCTGACAAAGTCGCGTTTCTTCTCAACAGCCCCGTTGTCGCTTACGGATTGGCGTATCCGGTTGGTGTACTGGGCGCGATTCTTTGGAAGTTCATCCTGACGAAATCGTTCAAGATCGATTTCGCGAAGGAGACCGCGGAGCGCGAGAAGGAAACTGAGGAAGATCAAATCACCAGCCGCACGTTTCGCGTATCGAATCCAGCCATTGCCGGTCAGACAATTGAAGCCTTCATGTCGGCCATTGAGAACCCCGAGTTCGTAATCTCGCGTATCAAAAAGGGCGATGTCATACAAGTTGCCAATCCCGACACGGTGCTCGCCGCAGGAGACCTTGTCATTGTAGTCGGTCCATCGCGGGCACTGGGCACGGCACTGCTGTATCTGGGTGAGGAGTCGCAGGAGAAAATAGCCGAACGCCGTGATGACACCGCGTACCGTTGGTATTTCGTCTCAGAAAAGAAGATTGTCGGAAATACCATCGGCGAGCTGTTGAAGTTGCGTCCTTTTGTTGGGACGATCACGCGTTTGCATCGCAACGATGCTGAGTTTGTGCCATCGCCAACGAGTGTGCTCGAAATGGGCGATCGGGTGTTGGTGGTCTCTCCGAGGCAGGAGGTCGATCGCATCATCGATTACTTCGGCGACTCGCTGCGGGCACTCTCTGAGACAGACTACCTCTCACTGTCGCTGGGGATTGTGCTCGGTGTTTTCCTCGGGATGTTGCCCATTCCGATCCCCGGGGCCGGTTCCTTCAAGCTGGGATTTGCTGGCGGACCCTTGATTGCCGGTTTGATACTCGGTCGTATGGAGCGCACGGGCAAAATTCAGTGGGGACTCCCTTACAATGCGAACCTTGTACTACGACAAATCGGCCTGGTCTTCTTCCTTGCCGCCATAGGAACGAAGGCGGGGCTGGGATTAATTGAGACGGTCCAGAGCGGTGCATTATCGATGTTTGTCGTGGCAATGGCCATAGTGTCGTTTGTGTCGGTGAGCGTGTTGCTCATCGCTCACAAAAAGCTTGGGTTGCCAATGTCAGCGGCGATGGGAATGCTCGCGGGCATACAGACTCAGCCCGCCGGTCTTGCCTACGCCAATCAGCAGGCGCGAAACGATTTGCCCAACCTTTGGTATGCACCTGTTCAACCAGCATCGATGATCGCCAAAATCATTCTGGCTCAAATCATCGTGACGACTCTTCTGCTGTAGGCAACGCGGATTTCGATTGAATCTCCCCTATGAGACACGTACACTGACCACGCACCAAGAACCAGTCTACTTCCGTTTCAATCGTATTCAGCACGTCACCGCGAAAGGCATGATGCATGACTCAGGACCGCGATTATATCCTTGGCACACACGATGAAGAAATTGTGCGTCTCGGGATCCAGCATCGTGTGTGGCGTCCGCGCGCACTCGACGCATGGCGGCGCGCCGGATTTACAATTGATCAAAGAATCATCGATGTTGGCAGCGGACCAGGGTATGCGTCGATCGATCTTGCCGGAATTGTGGGAACCTCGGGGAAGATCATCTCGGTGGATCGGTCGCGACGATTCCTCGACACGCTTGAGAGTGCAGGACGTGGCTACGGCATCGCGAATATCACCACGATCGAGGCAGATCTCGAGTCGGGTATGTTTCCGAGAGCAAATGCCGACGGAGCCTGGTGCCGGTGGGTGTTCGCGTTTCTGAAGCAGCCGCGCGTACTCCTGGAGAAGATCCATGACTCGCTACGACCCGGCGGAACATTGGTGATCCACGAGTACTTCGACTATTCAACCTGGCGTACGACCCCGCGTTGCCCGGAAATCGAAGAGTTTGTCCAGGAGGTTATGAAGAATTGGCGGTCGGATGGCGGCGAACCGGACATCGGATTGCAATTGCCGTTGTGGTTGCCCGAAGTCGGATTCGAAATTAAGAGTCTCACCCCCATCATCGACATCTTCCCGGCGTCGAACTTCATGTGGCAGTGGCCGAAGTCGTTTGTGAAAGTCGGACCGCAGCGATTGGTGGACTTGGGGTTGATGACTGCGGATCGAGCGCGTGAAGTGACCGAGGCGTTTGATCGGGTCGAGAAGACCCCGAATGCGTTGATGATTACGCCCGCAGTGCTGGAGATAATTGCAGTTCGCAAGTAGAGCTTACTGCCATGGCTCTTTGTGTTCGACCTGACGCTTGCGGCGCGGGAGACGCAACGGACGGTCGAGTGATCCGCCGCCAGTGACAGTTTCGTATATCTCGCTCAAGAGGCCATAGGCAACGTAGCCGAGCACCAACGGGAATGCAGTCAAGGATGTATCCCACAGCAGTGCAATCGCCCCTCCGAACAGATACAGAAACTTCAATTTATCTTTGAGCGTTCGCCAGCTTGTCGGTTTGTCTTCGAAAGGAATGGTTGACACCATTAATCCCGATGTGATGAGCGTCATGGCGACAAGCAAACGGACATACTTCAACTCGCCCCACATCTCAAAGCTGAAGAGTGTATAGGCGACCAAGAGCGACGCCGCTGCCGGGATCGGCAGACCCTCAAATCCATCCCGCGGGCCGGTCTTGGCTCCGAGATTGTAACGGGCCAGCCGAAACGCGCCACACATAACGAAGACAAAACCGAGCACCCATCCCCACTTGCCAAGGTCTTTCAGACGGAACGAATAGACCATGATCGCCGGATCTAGCCCTAACGTGATGAGGTCGGCCAGTGAATCGAGCTCCACACCGAATCGGGTTGCGCCACGCGAGACGCGCGCTACGATACCGTCGAGACCATCGAGGAAAAATCCGAGCAGGATGAACTGGCAGGCATGCCGCCACTCGCCATCCATCGATGAGAGGATCGAGAGGAATCCGCAGAACAGATTCC
>JBKKDE010000248.1:0-3117 GCA_046708665.1 Candidatus Zixiibacteriota bacterium
CTTTGATCGATGCCACAAGAGGAGCCCCAATCCGGAGCCCGCGATAATTCCCAATGAGTCAGCGATCCAATCCGTCGCGCTCGCCGCGCGTCGCGGGATCCATATCTGGTGAATCTCGTCGGCAGCCGCAAAGAGGATCAGGAAGAGAATCGGGCGCCACTGCTGTTTCCAATTGCCCCATCCCCCCGGCTTGGCCCAACCTCCAGCGACCAGACAGGCGAGAACCGCGTACTGTGAGAAGTGCGCGATCTTATCGGTCCAAGATACACCCAAGTCGGGTATTTTGATGAACGGCCAGGACGACACGGCAACGACAGTCAGCGCGTAGATGACCGAGAGAACGCGGAATGCTGTGATGGCTCTTGATGACATAAGGAGACGCTACCAAGGCAAAGTAGTCAATTGCGCGTGAGGCAGCAAGCCACGTGACTGTGACTGGGTCAGCGGGGTGTTGGCTCTTACACAGCATTGATCTACATTGTTCCCTAGCGATGCCACAGAGACAACCAACAACAGATTGTGGCCGACTTCATCGAACGAGTTCGGGTGTCAGACTTGTTTTGTTGGTTTTGGCAACGCTTGCCACAACTCTGACTGCTCGTCCGACCGCCAGTGCGCCTGTCGACATTCTCAAGATTTCGCACGATCAAGGATGTGCGGCGCCATTGGCTCCGGCCCGCGTGTCCTTGGCCCTCTCTGGTGGCGGAGCGAGAGGGCTTTCGCAGATCGGTGTTCTAAAAGCATTGGAGGAGCGCGGCATCGAGATCGATCTCATCTGCGGCGTATCGATGGGAGCGATAGTGGGGGGGCTTTATGCCTCGGGCATCAGCCCGGACTCGCTGGAGTCGCTCGTGCGGACGCTTGATTGGGGTGAGTTGCTGCAGAATACTCCATCGCGGGCCGGGCTCCTGCTCTCACAGAAGGACAAGACGGCCGATTGGTTTCTCAGTTTCCCCCTGCGCGGATTCGAGCCGGTTTGGCCCACAGGTGCCACCTCCGGCCAGCGACTTTACAACTATCTGTCTCGTCTCACGGAACGTGCGACATATCTCTCCGGCTCTGATTTCGACAATTTGCGTGTCCGCTTTCGCGCAGTGACGACCGACTTGGTGACAGGCAAACACATCGTCCTCGACGGGGGCGAGCTGGCATTCGCACTTCGCGCCTCGATGGCATTTCCGTTGGCAGTTGCTCCACTCCGGAGTGGGGATCGTCTGCTCGCCGATGGTGGGTTGATTGATCCGCTCCCTGTCGGCTTGGCGGATTCGATCTCCGACTGCCCTGTGGTCGCGGTCAATACCGGATCGGGATTCGCACCGATTGAGAAGCTCGATAATCCGTACGCAGTGGCCAATCAGGCAACAACCGCGATGACCGCCAAGACCCTTCAGAGATCGTGGGAGTTGGCGGACTACCGGTGCGCTCCGGTCAGCGATGAACTCGGCAATGTTGATTTTGACCAACTCGATTCGCTTATCGCACTCGGATACACGGCTGGGATGAAGCTGGCAGATGAGATCCATGCGGACCGCGTTAGCGTGTCCCCACTTCCGGCAGCGGGCAAAAGTCCAACAGACTCCTACCGCGTCGACTCGATTGCAATTTCCGGACTATCAGCGTTCAGCGACTCGGCAGTTCGCGCCGCTATGGGACTTGCGACGCCGCAAACTTACGAGCGATCTGAGATCCGCTCAGCTGTGGCACGCATCGAAGATATGTACATCGCGAAAGACTTTTCCCTCGCGGCGGTCACGGATGCTTCGTGGGATTCCTCGGGGGTTTTGCGGCTTACTGTCAATGAAGCGCGACTTGCCGGGATCGAGCTGACCGGGAATACAACGATCAAGAACTGGGTCATATTGCGCAGCTTTCCGCTAAAGGTCGGAACACCATACAGTTCACGGAAAGCGGCCAAGGGGCTTGAGGATCTTCACGCCGCAGGTCTCTTTGAGCAGATAACCGCCGAAGTGCAGCACTCTGGAAGCGGCCCAATCCTGAGATTGACACTTACCGAACGATCCACCGATGCGCTGCGTATAGGGCTTCACCACAATTTGGAGTATCAGACTGAAGGGTTCGTTCAATGGGCCAAAATGAACTTGTTCGGGCTGGGAAACGAACTGACGGCGCACGCGCAATACGCGCCGCGTCGGGTGCACTACTTCGCGCGCGTAAAGTCAGACCGCATACTTCGCACCTACTTGACTGCGTCCGCGCGCGTCTACCACCACAAGCAGGAACGTTACGTGTACCGCAACCATGAACGGGTGAGCACCTTTATCACCACGCGCGATGGCTATGAATTGGCGTTCGGTCAGAACATTTCCCGGTTCGCCCAGATGGCGTTGGTGGTGAACTCCGAGCTGATCGACTTCGACCAGGACTCCATCGAGTCCGATTATCACCATGCCCGCGCGGCGCTGGTTGCGCGATTGGACGACCTCGATGATGCCAACTTTCCGACACGTGGCCGGCGATTGTTCGCGCAACTGAGCTGGGGTGATGACTTTTTCAACGGCGATGCTGTTTACCGGTCGTTCAGGGCTGATGGGGATTGGTACTACTCCCCCCACAAGCGCTGGACGCTGTCCGTTGGGGCGCAGGCGGGCTCAGCGGATCGTGTCTTGCCATTGCCCGAACGGTTCTCGCTGGGCGGCCGAAGGTCGTTCATGGGGCTGGCTGACGATGAGCTGCTCGGGGATCGGCTCTTAGCCATGTCGTTTGGCGCCCGGTACCAGTTTTACCCAATCAGCTACGCCAGTGCACGGTTGGACTTCGGAAATGCCTGGTCCAAAGGGGCTGATATCAACTTCTGGGAAGAAGTTCGCGCCGGAGTCGGGGCGGGCCTGATGTTCGATACGCCCTTGGGGCCACTCGCCCTGATGTGGGGGTTGGCGGATCGGGGCCACACCAAGTTTTACTTCAGTTGGGGCTACGATTTCTAAGATTTACCGCTCTAAACTGTAACAAATCCCACCATTTGGTGACTAATAGTTGATAGAACCAGGGCCAAGTCCCTGGACTGGGAGCACGGCGAAGGAATTGGGCCTGGGCCGTGGCACACAGGCGCGGTAGTGCAGAATTCAGCACTCCCGCGCCTGAATTTTTGTGATCAGT
>JBKKDE010000249.1:0-5022 GCA_046708665.1 Candidatus Zixiibacteriota bacterium
ACCTGCCACTTCGCCAGCGCGACGCGCGCGAAGTAGCTCAGCGAACAGAGTGGGCCGATAAACAAAGTGCGATGCTCGCTCGAATTCATACTGCACCGGAAGTGATGCAACGAATCGAGGATTTGAGCACGATGTTGGACTCAGTTTCTGCTGGGCTACCGAGGCCGGCGCAATTAAGAGAGTACATGGAGTTACTGACAGGACTCGGCCGGGAAACCGGGATCAACTCGATCGAAGCCAGCCCTGAACTCGCCAGCATGATGGCGATGACGAAGGCAACGAACGGCCCGCGCGACATTCTCGACACTTTGATAGTCGAGCTGACGGCGGTTGGGGAGTTCAACGATATCGGTACATGGTTGGATCGAGTCGAAGCACAATCGGCATTCCGCTCTTGGCGTCTTGCCCGTTGGGATAGGGGCGAAGAGCCCGGTACCGTGCGCTTCAGTGGCGCTGCTGCGTTTCTCATCACTGTTCCCAGGGGGGAATCTTCGTGACAGCGCAAAAGCGCCAACGGCTGATGTTCGGCGTTCTGATCGGCAGCGTACTTTTCGCTCTCGTCATGAAGCCGTGGGAACGTCGTCGACCTGTGATTGCTGTTGCGCAACCGGATGCTCCGGTGTCCGATACAGTTGTCGCTGTTGCTCCGCCTGTTCTTGCGGCTGTCGAGTATACAGCCGAATGGCCGTCGCGTGACCCTTTCGCCCCAGCGGATGACAGGCGATCGTACACACCAACCTCGGTGGCGGATGGCGCTTCCTTTGGTCCTCCTGCGCTTTCGTTGCAGGGGATCCTGACTGTTGGTGGAGAATTGGCATGTGTCATTGATGGATCAACACGTACAGTCGGGGAGAACATTTCCGGGTGGCGGGTCGAGAAGATTGAGGCGCAAGGTGTGTGGGTCTCGCAGGGAGGCGAGCGCCACTATGTGCCGTTGCCGTAGCACGTTTGTATTGGGGGGAATATGGTCCATCATCGAAAAGTAATCATAGGATTGATCGTCACGGCCGTGTCGCTCTTGGTGTGCCCGCCTACGGACGCCAAGCCGGGAGCCCAAGTCGTTTCCTTGCGATTTTCTGCCACACCAATACCGATTGTCTTGCGGACATTGGCCGAGCAGGTCGGGTTCGACTTGGTTATCGGTCCCGGCATCGAATCGAAAGTAGACGTGAATCTCAATAGTGTTCCGTGGGAGACTGCACTCGATGCAATCCTTTCTTCGAACGGCATGACGTACCATTGGCGGGACAACGTCCTCGTAGTATTGGCGACTTCGGCCGATGGTGGCGGCTACTTGTCGCATCAGGTAGTTACGCTTCGGTATGCCAACGCTGCCGCGGTCAAGACGATCCTGACTGGGATTCTTAAGCCGCCTTCGAAGGCAGAGCTCTTGCAAGCGGTTGCAACGACCCCAGGCGCCGGTGGGGGTAGTGTCCCTCCGGTTCTCGTCATCTCAGAATCACCTCAGGCCATGCCAGCAATCCTCGCACTCATTGACTCGCTTGATGTGGCCAGACCCCAGTTCGAGATTGAAGTCAAATTTGTAGAGACATCCCTCGACAACAAGATGGGTGTTGGATTCAGTTGGCCGACACGGGTTAGTGCCTCGCTCTCCACCGAGAGCGCGTCAGGCGACGGGACGACTGAGACTGGTGGTCCTGCGGCTGAGTACGACATTCCCGACGGAAAGATCTGGAAGTTCGGAACACTTAACGTTGCCCAACTCAGTGGTTTTCTCGAAATGCTGAACCAAAGGGGCAAGTCGAAATTGCTTTCTGATCCGCGTGTGACGGTGCTCGAATCCGAGCGGGCTGTCATGCGTGTCGCGACGACCATCCCCGTGCAGACACTGAATCGATTTTCCGAAGGTGGAACGATTCAAGATATCGTCAGTTTCCAGGATCTCGATGTCGGGATCACTCTGAGCGTCACACCTCGTATGAATGATGGCGACTACATGACGTTGGATGTCGAGCCGGTTGTCGAGGAGATTACTGGATTTACTGGTCCACCCGAGAATCAGCGTCCGATCACGTCGAAACGCACGGTCCGTACAGTGGTACGTGTCAAGAACAACGAGACTGTGGTAATCGGCGGCCTGGTGCGCGAGACTGACATCTCGACAAAGAGCAAACTCTTCCTCTTGGGCGATATTCCGCTCTTGGGAGCGCTCTTCACTCATCACAAGATCGAGAAACAAAAGACCGATCTCTTGATTTTCATAACTCCGCATCTCATTGTGCCGGTCGCAGCGAACTAAGCAGACACATCGAGTTCAAAGAATAACGCCCCCTCCACCGGATTCTCCCGGTAGGGGGCGATTCTTTTGAACCCCAGCGCGGTATAGAGCTCGATCGCCGCGCCCATGGCGGGAAGAGTATCGAGCCGCATCGATCGATACCCTATGCCCCGTGCGTCCGATATCACAGTCTCGGCGAGAGCCCGTCCCACCCCAAGACCACGTGCGGCGTCACGCACGTACAGGCGTTTCATTTCACACGTATGTGGAGCGAACGGTCGCAAGGCAATACATCCGATTGGCTCGCCAGCAATATGTGCGAGATACAGACGTCCCATTGGCGGGGCGTACTTGCCGGGCAGTGCTTGGAGCTCTTTGTCAAACCCTTGGAAGCAGAGATCGATCTTCAGCCAGTGCGCGTACTCGAGAAAGAGAGCTCGAATCGTTTCGACGCTGGGAGCATCAAGCGCAGGAGTGATTTTGAATGGTCTCGGATTCAATTGTCATACGTGCGGAGGATGGCACGAACCGGAGATGCGTCCATTCCCGCCAATTTGAGTGGAAGTGCGATTAACTCGTACCGCCCCGGCTGGACATGATCCAACGCCAGATTCTCCAATAGCGCGACATTTCCAGTTGCAAATATCTTGTGTGAAGCGAGAGTCTTTGAGTCGCTGCGATCGATCGAGGGCGTATCAATCCCGACCAGGATCACCCGGGCGTCTACCAGCAGTCGTGCGGCTTCGGGGGAGAAGTAGGCGAAATCATCATTCCAATTGCTCGGGTTGGCAGTGCCCGTACGAAAGAGGATCCGTTTAGCCCCGGTGGACACCGCTTCATGTACATGTTCTGGTCGGATTGCTTCGATGACGCCCACGTTGATGACTGTCGCCGATCCGAGGTAGGGTGTCAGTTCGGCATCAACCGGCGTGCCGCCTTTGGATATGAAGTGCAGAGGGGCATCGGCGTGAGTGCCGGTGTGCAGACTCATCGTGACACTGCCAACGTTGCACGAATCGCCCTTGTCCATCTGCATCACCCAAAAATTGTAAAACTCTGTGTCTCCCGGCCATACCGGGATTCCCAGCCGCAGTGGTTGACTGATGTCGATGATTTGTCTCATAGAGTCCTCACGTTACCACACGATCGATGCTGGCGTGCTTTTTCCACGACCCGTCACCAACGATCTGCTTGATGGAAGAAACCGCGAAATCGATCTCGTCATCGGTATTGTAGAAATGCGGTGACAGCCGAACTCCGGCTTTCGGCCGGAAGTCGACCAGGATATCTCGCTCGTTAAGTTCCGCTGCGACCTCCCGCGCATTCGGGAGATCAAACGCGACCGTTCCCGCCCGGAGCGATGTATCACGGGGAGCATTAACGTTCCAACCATTGATCGTTGCGAGCTCAATAAGTCGTGACGTCATGGAGATTGATCGTTTCCTGATCGCCGGCACACCGATGTCTGTGATAATCTCGAGCCCGGCACGACAGGTGTAGAGCGCCGGGATATTGGCGGTGCCATTCATGAACTTGTATGAGCCCACTGTGTATCGGATGCTACCGGTCTCAAATCCGAATGGTTGTTCATGCGCCATCCAACCAGTAAACCGGGGGGTGAGGTCGGGCTGCAAGTCCGGACTTACGTACAGGAAGCAAGCTCCCGGTCCGCCGCACAGCCACTTGAGACATCCGCCGACGGCGAAGTCGGCTCCCAACTCCCGAATGTCCACTGGAACAGTGCCCAGAGATTGAAAAATATCGAGCACAACCATCGCGCCGACGCTGTGTGCTTTGGCAATGATTGCCTTGGCATCCATGATGTATGAAGAACGAAAGAGAACATGGGATATCGGTACAATCAGAGTTCGGTCGTCGATGGCATCGATCAGTTCTTGAACGTCGATGGTGACGGCATCGTGCGAGCGTACGACATGCAGCTCGCCGCGTCCGCGCAGCCACTCACGGCACAGATAGACAGTTGATGGGAATTCCATATCGACGACGACTATCTTGTTTCGTCGATCGGTAGGGTTACAACACGACAGGATCGTGGCATACGCCGAAGTCACATTCAAGTGCATTGCCACACAATCGGCCGGCGCGTTCATTAGTCGTCCGATCCTGTCGCCAACCTCACGCGGCATCTGCCACCATGAGTCATTCCACGCCCGTACTCCCCGTGACTGCCAGACTTCGGCATATTCCATAACGTAATCCAGGGCACGGTCTGGCATGGCACCCAGAGAATTCGAGATTAGGTGGCAGCACCCGCGAAGCGAGTTGAACTGGTGCCTGTAGGATTGCGGGTCAATCATGGTAGCTACACCGTCCGTCCGGTGAGTTCGTAATCGAATATACCCCGCGTGACTCGAGTTTCGGACTTTCTTTTTTGATTCGCTATGCGCAAAACGGAGGATTGTGCGTCGCGTCATTCGTGACGTTGATTATGGTGCCTGCACTCTATGCGATCTCGGTAGTGGATCTGAAGTTTGTGACGTGGAACACAGAGGCGTGGAGATAGCGACTTGAGCGATCCGCATCATTGCTGATCAGGCGTGCTGCGATTGCCGTGTGACGTCGAGCAGTACCCCGAACAGGTCAGAACAGGCAACTGAGGGTACTTGGCAAACCGCGAGTCTTGCACGGACAGATGACACAACACGAACACACTTCCCCGCGCCGCCAGGACCCGACGCGCATGCACGCATGAGCGGCATAGGCCCGCTGTTTCCGGGATCCCAGCCATCACTGCGCATCGACAATGTCAGTTCCACTGATCT
>JBKKDE010000250.1:0-4339 GCA_046708665.1 Candidatus Zixiibacteriota bacterium
GGGTCTTGCCGTTGCCATGGTACGTTGAAAGGCCGTAGTACAAGACGAGCCAGAGAACGCTACACCAGTACGGGAAGAAGTTCATGCGCATGATGATGTTGGCTTCTGGTTGCACGACACCGATTCGGAAGAGAAGCAGCGCGAGCGGATAGGCGATCAGCATGAACAGGGCGCCGGCAATTGCGAAATCGATAGCGACGGCCATTAAACGGCGAGTAAAACTCGCCAGCGGCGCGCCATGAATCGCACGCATGCGCTCGGTTTCACGGGCGTTGTATGTGGTTGTCGCTGCCGCTGCGCGGAATTGTCTCCGTATCAATCCTCTTCGATCAGTTCGAATTCGGTTTTGGGGGCTCCGCAGTTGGCGCAGACCGCGGGCAATGGCCCTCCATCGTTGGGCCACTGGTATCCACAGACGAGGCAACGCCAGATTATCGTGAGGCCGGTCACTAACTCTCCATGCTTGTGATGGTCGCGTCTACGGCCATTTCTTGGTCGTGATGTGTTTGTACGACACGCGGATGAGCTTCTTGAGCGTGGGCACGTGCAGATCATCGAGAGAATTCACATAGATGCACGACTTTCCGTGTTTGTACTTGCCGAGAGACTTCATCAGCTCGTCGTATTGTGGAAATCCGGGCATAACGTAAAGCGTCAGCGCCGACTTTCGCGGCGAGAATCCGGCCGCACAACACTCGCCTTCGTGACCGGACTCATACTTGAAGTGATACTTGCCGAATCCGATGATACTCGGCCCCCACATAACCGGTTCATGCTTGGTGATGTGCCGCATGATTTCGATCAGTGCGAGTGAGTCGTTGCGCTTTCGCTCATCACTGACGCCCTTGAGGAACTTGAGAACGCTTGCATCAGTTGCTTTAGTCTTTGCCTGATACTTGGCCACTGTATCCTCCCGCTACTGTCGCGATTCCAGAATGTCGTGAATCTTGGTGATTGTCGTCCAGTTTCGCGTCGTTGCCGCAATCCCGAGTCGTTTCTCGATAACCTCGTTGGGGTAGTACTTGGCCTGTCCGACTGACCGTCGGTAACTCAATGCGAACTGTCCTGTGATGATCGCGATGCGCATTTGCCAGTCCCCCGACTCCGGCAGCACGATCGGCAACTTCGGCATTTTCGGCGGAGCGCTGGCCATGACCGTGACATAGCGGTGGACGTCTTGCCCCAAGTCCTTGAAGGACTTGAGTTCGGCCAGCGCTGCCACATCATCCGCCGACGAGATCATCATTTCAGGAGCGATTGTCAATTTGGTTAGTATGGCTTTGCGAATTGTGGCTTCGGTTGTTCTGCCGAAAACAACAAACGTTCCGGCAGCCCCGATGCTCTTGACGTCATACTCAGCAAGTTCGCGCGCAAGCTTGCTGGGCTGGAAAGTCTGGTGGCCGCCGATATTGACCGCGCGCATGAAGATCACAAGGTCCATGCCTAATCGATGCAACAATTCCGGACAGACTGCAATCACTTTGCTACGGTAGTGCGTGACCCACGAGAGCGATCGTAAAGCCATCGTATCCTTTAGTGCCAACTGTTTGGACAGTTGTGGCACTCACCCGTCCGGAGTCGCGAATTAGTTCGTTGAGGGCACGTACCCCTTGCACGCTGGGATCAGTGCTGGAGGCATCGACTATGGCACCGTCGCGCACGACATTGTCGACAATGATCACGGCACCAGGTCGTGAGAGCCGTATCGCCCACTCGAAATAGGCCGGAATGTTCTGCTTGTCGGCGTCGATGAAGGTGAAGTCGAACGGTGCCTTTCCTTCCAGCTCGATACGGGGCAAAGAGTCCAGCGCTGCGCCCAAACGCACTTCAACACGTGTCGCAAGTCCCGCGCGCGCGATATTTTCTTCCGCCACCGCCGCATGCTTCGGGTCAATTTCGAGAGTGACGAGATGGCCTCCCTCGGGAAGCGCACGCGCCATCCAAATTGCGCTGTAGCCGCCCAGTGTACCAATCTCCAGGATACGTCGTGCCTTCATCGACCTGGCGAGAATGTGAAGGAATTGACCTTGGGCGGCTGAGACACTGATGGGCGGCATGCCGGCCGTTTCGGTGTCCCGCAGCGCTGCCGTCAACGCCCCATCGGGAGGGACGAACATCGACTCCGTGTAGGTGTCAACTGCGGACCAGAGGTCGTGATTACTACTCATGAGTTGTTCGCCCCCTCAGTATGTTGGCATTCCCGCAACACAACTATCATCCGGTTTGACTCCTTCTCGTTCGTCATGGGCACACGGCCCTCGAGCGAACCCAGCCATGCGACGGGCTCGAACACACCCGATTTTTCGATCAACAGATTTATTTCCTGATAGGTCAACCGTCGCAATGGAATCGTCGACTCCTCGATCACAACGCTTCCGTCTTCTGTTGCAATCTCCATGGTCACGTGGACAGTCGCAACTTGAGTAAATACATCGAATTCATCACTACGCCCTGCCCACGACGAAATGACAGCTACTCCATCGCGCGTCGACTCCCACTTGTGTTTAAGCGACTCGCCAATTCCGAACACGTCGCGCGGGTGATCCGCCTCATAGACATACAGTCCACCGTCCATCAGATCCCGGGCTGCGCAACGCAAGTGAGCGAGATTGTCATCTTGAGTGAGCAAGTGATGGATAGACGACATGGCGCACATGGCCAGTTCAACTGGCGTTGCGATGACAAAATCGCGCATGTCACCCTGAATGAGAGCGACCGGGACTCCGGCCACGAGGGCTTTCTGTTTCGCAAACTGGATCATTTCGCGATTGATGTCCAGCCCGACAGAGCGCCTCCCACGTTTCGCATACTCGATGCAGTGAAACCCTGGGCCGCAACAGACATCAAGCACCGACTTGGGAACGTGACCAGCGCCGTGCTCAATGCAGAGCGTGTCAAGGACGTCACACTCGAGAGCGAGATTGCGAAAGTCGAAGGCGATATCGTACGCCTGCGCGAGATCATAGATGGAGGTCCTGGTAGTAGCAGCGGACATTGTCACAGGTTACACCGCATGAAGAGTTCGCCATCATCCTCCTCACCCGTGTATGCGAAACCGAGTTTTTCATAGAAAGGCCCCGGTGTCCCTTCACCGGGAACTACGCTGGTGAGGAGATGCGTGGCACCCGGACGGGTACGCACATAATCCATGACCAACGTCAAGGCACGTTGGCCGACACCTCGGCGTTGGAAACGCTCATCGATCATGAAACGCCATAGGTAATACTCCGGCTTGATTGGATCGTCGTTCAGCATGACAAACCCGGCCGGTTCGTCGTCTACATAGATCGCGCGAAACCACGCGACGTCGGGTGAATAGTGCGCCTCGGCAATCGACATACCGTTTGATGCGACGAATTGATCCTGCCCCGGTCCGACTTTTAGTTTCACGATGGATCGGACAGTGTCTTTGGTGATTTCGCGCAGTGAAACATTCGGTTCGGAAACGGACATGCACATTCTCCGGGCTAATCTTGAGTAGATGGTTTGAGGTTGGCTACTCGACTCCGGTCGAGAGTACCGCTCCCTGTGGGCACTTGAAATCGTTCAGAACGAAGAATTCGATCGGAAAGTCCTGTGGACTTGGCTTATCGGGATCATTGTGAGTGATGCGAATCGTGCCTGTGTAGAGTCCTTCAGTGAGCGAGCCCGCGTCCATATTTAGCGTGTAGACCAGGTCGGCCCCACCGGCTGGAATCGTATAGGACCCAGCTCCGGGTATCGTCAGCCACGGTGCTCCCGGTAACACACTGACGGTCCCATTTAGCGGTGCATTGCCAAGGTTAAGGACATAGAGCAGCTCGTCACTCTTGATCGTGCCCGGATCAGCGTGATACTCGCACTCCGATTCCTCAGAGATTTCTGCGTGATAACCGGGGTTAATGTTTGGACAGACAATTTGCGGATCTACTCCGCCTCCAGGGATTCGTAGGTACATGACATCGTTGGGTTGGTAGCTGCCGATACTTTGCGTAGCGGCACCCGCGTCGCGATCGCTGATGTAGAGTATATCGATATCAGAGACAACTTTGTTAAGCGAAGCCCAGTCTTCAGAGCGACAGACGCTGTCGGCAAACACCGGATTGCAGTTTGGAGTCTTCGTGTTCGTTAGATTTCGCGGCGACCCCCACGTGTTTCCGCCGCTGTTGGATGCAGAAATATACAGTTCTCCATTCGGGTGGGTCTGAGAACCCGTTGGACCCGCGACATCCGCCTGCTCCACTGCCGATGTCCCGCCGAATTTGGTATAGGTGACGTAGACAACATCGAGGTTCGTGTTGCCCGCGCACGTTGTCGATCCATCGCCGATCCCTATCGACAATCCCGACACGTTGAGGCG
>JBKKDE010000251.1:0-3090 GCA_046708665.1 Candidatus Zixiibacteriota bacterium
GTGTGGTCTCGACCATGCCCAGAGCTGTGGAATCGTCGGTGCGCTTCCAATACCGCAACAAGAGCATCAGGTTGTGAGGGGATGGAAATTTTGGAGCGCGCCCGAAGCCGCCGTACTTCTCATCGAACCGCGCCCTTAGCTGCTGAACAGCCGATTGAATAGTGGATAGGTCAGGCAGGGCACCCGCTGGCGCGGACCCGGTCGATTGCAATGACTCTGCGATCTGCGTCGCGGATTCTACCGCTTCTTGACGTTTTGTCCTCCAAAAGTCCGACACGCGCGGCACCAGTTGCAGCATCCCCATTCGGCCATACGCATTTTCCCTGGGGATGTAAGTCCCTGCGAAAAACGGTTGCTTCTCCGGTGTCATGATGATAGTCAACGGCCAGCCGCCGCTGCCGGTCATCATCTGGCACACAGTCATGTAAATGCCGTCGATATCAGGACGCTCCTCACGATCCACCTTGATCGAGACAAACGCCTGATTCATGAGCTTGGCAACCTCCGAGTCTTCGAAGGACTCATGCTCCATAACATGGCACCAGTGACAGGTGGAGTAGCCAATCGACAGGAAAACCGGCTTGTCTTCTTTACGCGCCCGCTCGAACGCCTCCTCGCCCCAGGGGTACCAATCCACAGGGTTATTGGCATGTTGAAGTAGGTAGGGACTCTTCTCGTGGCCGAGCCGATTCGCTGGTTTTTCAGATACCGAGCCAAGGGCACACACAGAATTATCTCCTCTCCACCGGGGCACATGCCCAGTCCCGAGAACATAGAATCGCTCCAGAGTAGCACGGTAAGCAGAATGATCGCAATGATGCCAACAATTGTGTTTCTTCCTAAATTGGTAAGCTATGGCAGTTCCATCCAACGGTTCCGCCACCAACGCTCTGTCACCGCCAACCCCCGGATTCTATGACTGGCGGGGCCGCCTCCGCCGACTGTGGCGGGAGATTGAAGCCAATTCCCCTCTACGAGGCAGGAACCTCATCGCGGGAAGTCTGTTACAGCCAAAATGGTAAGCCCATCGGCACCGAAGGCAAGCTTGGTGTATCATTAGTAGAAATCTCACGACGAATCCAAATCTCAAATCATGACAGTAAACCCAAGCAAAGGAGAAACCCCGTGAATCTGTTCCGTCAAACCCTGATGTCCGCGCTGGCTGTGGCCGTGCTGGCCGTCTCCGTACCAGCGCAAGAGCATCCGGAGCACCCGAAGAAGGCAACTGCTACGTCTGCTGCTGCAGTGACTGAGGCGACCGTCGCGGGGGAGAACTTCTGTCTGGGGTGTTCGCTCAAGTCAAGTAAGGGTGCCGCCGCGCAATGCAGCAAGTATGGACACCGTCATGCGTTGAAAGTAACCTCCGCTACAATGGACGGAAAGGAACGCCCGGAGATGACTGGGTGGGTCCTACACTACCTGGACACCGACAGTGCGCAGGCCGTTATCAAAGAGCATCACAACGAAATAGTCAAAATGACGGGAAAGGTCTACTCTGATGAGCGGACGTTTGAGTTCGGCACTCTGGTGGACTCGAAAGCGGCCAAGAAGCCGGAACACCCCGAAAAAACGAAGTAGTCCGAGCTAGTGGAGCATACTTGGGAGTAAATCGCACCGACGCTCTTGATAAAGGAGATAAAGTTTGAAGCTGACGATTCTTGTGGGCGTCTTTGTCGCGACTGTCGCGGGTTATACATACGCTCAGGATCAGAGCGTCAGCATCGAACAGATTGCCGCCGCGATCGAGGATCACATTGCCGTCAAGTCTAGAGCCGATGGCGGCTACTTCCGGGTGCAGTACGCAGGAGCAGAGCTAAAGCTTAAGCTGGTGAGAGTTCACATGGAGTATCTGGCTGACCTTGGCGGCGGGATTCAGTTCGCCTGCGTGGATCTGGTGGGAACAGACGGCCCCGTCTACGATGTGGACTTCTTCCTCAAAGGCGGGCCAGGTAGTATGACCGTGACAGAAACCACTGTCCACAAGATCAACGGCCAGCCAGACTATGCTTGGGCGCAACAAGAGGACGGAACCTGGGTTCGAGTGCCCGTTACCGACGCGACTCCTCGCCTGCTCGGAGTGATCCAGGGCGAGGACGCGTTTGAGTTCACGTACCGCGTCCGCCTTCCTGATATTGCTGGACCAGCAAAACTCTGGTTGCCGCTGGCTCAGTCGGACGCCCATCAAATCGTCGAGGTCACGAAGGTCTCGGCGCCATCGAAGTGGCGAGAACTCAAGGATAGCGAGTATGGAAACTCAGTTCTGTACCTCACGGCGGGTCCGGAGGACAGCGGCAAAATAGTTGAAATTCTCTATCGCGTCCGGCGAAAAGAAACGTCTCCCTATCCAACTGGGACTTCGCGGCCACAACAGAGTCTCGTGCCAGAGCGTCTCGTCCCGAATGACTCCAACTTCCGCACCATTGCTGAGGACGCGACGAAAGGGAAGGCAACGGACCTCATGCGCGCAAGGGCGCTGTACGATCACGTGATCGAGCAGGTTCGCTACGCCCGCTACGGCACCGGTTGGGGTCAGGGCGACGCCGTCTATGCCTGTCACGCAAAGAGCGGCAACTGCACCGACTTTCATTCCTATTTCATTGCACTGGCGCGAGCCATCAACATCCCGGCGCGCTTTGCCATCGGCGCGGCGATACCGTCGGAACGCAATGACGGCGGTATCGATGGCTATCATTGCTGGGCCGAGTTTTACGCCGATGATCGGTGGTGGCCGGTGGATATAAGTGAAGCCGACAAGAATTCGAGTTTGGCTTCCTATTATTTTGGACATCAACCGGCAAACCGCATCGAACTGAGCCGTGGCCGCGATCTGGTAGTTGAGCCAGGACCAAGCTCCGGCCCGATCAATTTCCTGGCTTACGCCGTGCTCGAGGTCGAGGGCAAGTCGATCAAGGCGCCGACAGAGTTCCTCTTCCGGCGTGTAGATAATCTAGCGGGTGGACGCGGTGCGGGGGACGATGAAATCAACAGTGAATGAGACAAAGAGCAAGCTCGGGATCGGTCTTTGCCAAGTGAACAACTTCGCAGGACTTTGATCAACGGATCTGTACTTGGGGATCTGAGCATCGGCAC
>JBKKDE010000252.1:0-7035 GCA_046708665.1 Candidatus Zixiibacteriota bacterium
CAATGACTGAAGAGCAGTCGAAGCTTCTCGAGCGTGGTTGCATCAGCTACTGGGGACAACACCGGTTGATCTTCCTGGGTGGAGACAGTGGCCGTTGTGGTGGCCGGGGATCCCAAAGTGCTGGCACCGGAGAGCCCCGGAGCCAAGACTTCCCCAACAGGGATAACGGGAAGGACGCCCACAGCCAGGGCGGTCAGAAAGATAATGAATCCGATGCGTGTACTTCGTCGATCCATGACGATACGTCGTCCCCCAACGCCAATGTACAGTATATCTGGAGTTTTGGAAAGCTTCTTGCTCAGTTTACTCCACGATCCTTGGAAACCCGATTGGATAGCTGGAAGGATAGAAACTCAAGCTCCATTGCCATGTTTTCAGTCCGAACGACTACGTCCGACGGCACCTTCAGACTGACCGGGGCAAAATTCAGGATGGCTTTGATGCCCGCCTGAACCGCAAGGTCGCAAACCGGTTGAGCCACCGACGCAGGAACTGCGATGATGAGCATCGATAGCTTCCTCTTCTTTATCTCGGCAGGCAGCTCCTTAACATCAGCGATCACGACACCCTTATGATTAGACCCGATTTTTCGTTGGTCATTGTCAAACAGGGCGCGAATGGTAAAGCCCTGCTTCTGGAACTCCTTGTAGGAAACCAATGCGGATCCGAGATGGCCAACGCCAACAAGGCCCACATTCCATTCCCGATCGATGCCAAGAATCTTGCCAATTCGGTCGCGAAGCTCATGAGCGGGATACCCGAGTCCACGTGTCCCAAACGATCCAAAGGCCGACAGGTCCTTGCGCACCTGCGCCGGCGTCAACTTCTCACGGTCCGCCAAATCGCGCGAGCTGACCGTGTGATAGCCCTCTACCTCGAGTGCGCTCAGCGCCCGGTAGTAGACAGAGAGTCGGCGAATTGTTGAATCGGATACCCGCCGTCGGGAAAACGCTGCTACGGTCAGATCCGTCCCGGACTGCGCCTTCTTCGACGTCATGCGTGTGCCATTTCAGAAGCGGACCAGGGCGCACTCGTCGCGTGGTTGCCTCCGAGTTCACTCAGTATCAGCACATTCAACGCGTGCCGCTCTCTGCTGAATTCTTAAATGTCGCCTGTGCCGCAGCCAAACGGGCAATCGGCACACGGTACGGCGAACAACTGACGTACGAGAGACCGAGTGAGTGGCAGAACGCGATTGTCTTTGGATCACCGCCGTGTTCGCCGCAGATACCGATGGACAGTTTCGGGTTGGTCGCTCGGCCTCGCTCAACAGCAATGCGGACGAGCTGCCCGACCCCCTTCACGTCGAGACTCACAAATGGGTCTTCCGCGTAAATGCCTTTCTCGATGTACAAGCCCAAGAACTTCCCGGCATCGTCGCGTGAGAGGCCCAGAGCCATCTGCGTCAAGTCGTTCGTTCCAAAACTAAAGAAGTCCGCAGCGGTTGCGATTTCATCGGCCATCAATGCGGCACGCGGAATTTCGATCATCGTACCAACTTTGTAGTCGATGCGTTGCTTGCGCTTCTTGAAGATGTCTTCGGCAACGCGATCAATGATCTCACGCTGGTGGCGTAATTCTTCGATTGTCCCGACCAGCGGCACCATCACCTCGGGGCGTACCTCGATGTCTTCTTTCTGCAGGTCGCACGCCGCTGTGAAAATGGCGCGTGCCTGCATCTCGGTGATTTCAGGGAATGCGATCCCCAGACGGCAGCCGCGATGGCCAAGCATCGGATTCACTTCATGGAGATGGTCAATACGCTGCAGAATCTTTTCTTTATGCGCGATCTGATCGCGAATTTGTAGCGACTCCTCGTAGGAGACGTCATCTTCCTTCGCCTTCAACGCCGCAATTTCGACTCTCAGCTCATCCTTGGACGGCAGAAACTCATGCAGCGGCGGATCGAGAGTACGGATCGTAACGGGCCGTCCTGCCATCGCGCGGAAGATTCCTTTGAAATCGTTGCGTTGGTAAGGAAGCAACTTGTTCAGAGCAAGCTGTCGTTCTTCCGCCGTGTCGGCGAGAATCATTCGCTGAATATGCGCGAGACGATCAGGCGCAAAGAACATGTGCTCTGTACGGCACAGGCCAATACCCTCGGCGCCGAACTTGACCGCCTGTTCCGCGTCGGCGGGAGTGTCAGCGTTTGTGCGAACACCCAGCTTGCGGACCGCATCGGCCCACGACATCAAGGTCACGAACTCCGGAGTCGGCTCGGGTTCAATTGTGGGAACTTCACCGAGCAGCACAGTGCCGGTTGAACCATCGATCGTGATGACCTGACGCTCGCGGATTGTGACCCCGGTGGCGGTGAATGTCTTGCGTTCTTCATTGACGCGTACTGATTCAGCACCAGCCACGCACACTTTGCCCATCCCACGCGCGACCACGGCAGCATGCGATGTCATGCCGCCGCGTGTGGTGAGAATTCCCGCGGCGACAGCCATTCCTTGAATATCGTCGGGATTTGTTTCCGGGCGGACCAGAATGACACGCTCACCTTTGGCGGCCCAGAGGACCGCATCTTGAGCTGTGAACACAACCTTGCCGGATGCGGCTCCTGGAGACGCGGCAAGCCCTTTGGCGATTGGTGTGACTTCGGCTTTGGGATCGAGACGCGGGTGCAAAAGCTGATCGAGATCCGATGGCTGAATGCGAAGCAGTGCCTCTTCCTTGGTGATCAGCTTCTCGTGAACCATGTCGACAGCGAATTTCACTCCGGCCTGAGTCGTACGCTTGCCGATGCGCGTTTGCAGCATGAAGAGTTCGCCGTTTTGTATGGTGAACTCAAAGTCCTGCACATCGCGGTAGTGCTGTTCGAGGCGTGTGGTGATTTCTCGCAACTTGGCGTAGGCCTGTGGCATCACGTCTTTGAGTTCGGAGATCGGACGCGGCGTGCGTGTTCCGGCAACAACATCCTCGCCTTGCGCATTGGTGAGGAACTCGCCGTAGAACTCCTTCACGCCGTTCGAGGGATTGCGGGTAAAGCCAACTCCGGTCGCACAATCTTCACCCATGTTGCCGAACACCATGGCCTGAATGTTCACGGCAGTGCCGAGATCAGACGGGATGCTGTTGAGCTTGCGGTAGGTGATCGCACGCGGGTTGTTCCACGACTTGAACACCGCTTCAATCGCCGACGATAACTGTGTCCACGGGTCCTCGGGGAATGGCTCGCGGGTGTGCTTCTGTACGATTTTCTTGAATGCGCTGACGATCTCTTTCAGGTGCTCGGCAGTGAGCGACGAGTCGCGTTTGACACGGCTGGCCTTCTTGCGTTCTTCGATGACGGCCTCGAAGATGTCCTTGTCGATTCCGAGCACAACATGGCTGTACATCGCGATGAAGCGACGGTATGAATCGTAAGCGAAACGCGGGTTGTCCGTTTCCTCGATCAGAACTTTCAACGTCTTGTCGTTCAGTCCCAGGTTGAGAATCGTGTCCATCATGCCCGGCATTGAGAACTTGGCGCCCGAGCGGACCGAGACCAGCAGTGGCCTGTCGGAACCGCCGAACTTGCGTCCCATCGCCTTTTCAAGACGGTGCATGTATTCCTTAATTGCGGGCTTGAGCGGCTGGGGCATGCGCATACGGTTCGCATAGAACTGATTGCACATGTATGTCGGGATAGTAAACCCGGCTGGCACAGGCAGTCCCGCTTTCGCCATCCCTGCAAGCCCTGCACCCTTGCCACCCAGGATATCCTTCATCGTGGGCTCGCCTTCGGTGTCACCGGCGGCGAAGAAATAGATCAACTGGCCACCCGGTGGAATCGCCGCGGCCTCGGCGGAGATGCGTTCTTCGGGAGCGGGAATCGAGACACGGGTACGCGGACGCGCACTCGAGGTCATCAATGGCTCTTCGGGTGTATCGGCTACCGGTGTTTCCGGTGTCGCCTTGGCGGCTGACTTGGACTTCGAGTCGGATTTCATTGCTTTGCTCGTTGCGCGCGTGGGATTGCCATCGCTGGTGCGCGGCTTGGTCTTTGACTGCGACTTTGTGGCGGGTTCGCCTGTTGCTTTCTTTGCCATCATGTTCCTCCCCGAATGGGGTCCTACAAAACACACAGACCCCGGTCTTCCTGCCCCGCCAAGTCATTGTTTAACAACAACCTTGCCCAGAGGCCATGACCGGGATCGCATCGAATATTACGTTGTAAACTGCCGCGGTGCAAGGGTTTTCGGAACGAAATCGGGCCCCTTACGGGGCCCGTTTCGAGAGTTTTGGAGGTGGCTGACGCCACGATGCTACATCGTGAAGAGGCGTTCGCCGGAGAGAATCTTGTCGATCATGTTGATCGTCTTCTCAACCGGTGAATGCATGATGTCATGCGTGTTAAACGTACTCTTGAAGAAGTACTTTCGCGGAAGACCATCCGGGATTTCGGTTGGCTTCTTCCCCTTCGGTGGAGCTGCTGCACTCATCGTAACTTTCACTACCGCCGTCTTGGCTGGCGCCTTCGCCGGCTTTCCTTTCGCTGCGCCCCTGATGGTCACTTTCGCGACCTTCGCCGTGTTCACGGCTGAGACCTTTGACCCTTCCGCTTTCGCCTGCTCGATGGACATAAATATGACCCTTCCTTTGTCCACGACCCACTTCACAAAGTGGACGTGGCCCCGGGACCCTACGACCCCCCCGGTCGTTGTGAGGTAAGAATACTGCAGATAACTTGTGTTTTGTCTCGCATACGTTCCTGAAAACTGATGTTGAGCATGAGTTTAAAAGATTTGGACTTAAGTTGTCAACAGGAATTCACACACTTTTCGACCAAATGTTAAAAAATCTTGTCCATCTTATCACAATGGGGTCAATGGGTTACAACGACAGTTCTTTTAGAGATAGCTACGCCATCCACGTGGAGCTCACGCGCTTGCAGAAATATAACCCATTTGGGCTGAGCTACTTAGACAGAAATATCCACAGCGACCGCCGCGGAATCAACACTTGCAGCAGATCAGCCCCCCTATCGAGATATACTCAGTTGCGGTACAAAAGGTTGGCGATTTTCACTCCGGGCCGTCGGATTTTCCACTTACTTCACATTCCATGGACATCAAGGGCTCAATTCTCGACCTCGTTGGTGGAACACCATTGGTGCGTCTGCATCACACCAATCCCAATCGGCAAGTCGATCTCGCCGCGAAACTCGAATGGTACAATCCCTTCGGTAGCGTGAAGGAGCGCATCGCTCTGCGCATGATTCAGCTCGCGATCGCTGATGGACGTCTCACACGCGACAAAACAATCCTCGAATCTTCATCGGGCAACACGGGCATTGGTCTCGCGATGGTTGGCGCGGTGCTTGGATACAAAGTGGCAATCACGATGTCGGAAGGGACTTCGATTGAACGTCGCCAAATATTGAACGCTCTCGGTGCTGAGATCATCCTGACCTCCAAAGAAGGTGGCTCGGATGAAGCGTGGGACAAGGCCGATGAGTTGTATGCGAAATATCCGGAGAGATACGTGCGTCTGCATCAGTACCTGAGCGCCGACAACGCCGCGACGCACGAGGAAATCACTGCCGAAGAAATCTGGGAGCAGACAGATGGTCAGGTCGATGCGATTGTCGCCACATTGGGCACGACCGGCACTGTGGTTGGACTCTCGCGCAGCTTGAAAGAGAAAAATCCCAAGATCCGCATCATCTCAGTCGAGCCATTGCCTGGCAAGCACAAGCAACAGGGGATACGCAATGTCGACTTCTCGCGCACGCCGATGATCTGGGATCCAGCGTGCGTGGATGAACGCATGTATGTCGCCGATGACGAGGCCTATCAGGCCGCGCGCGATCTCATGAAGCACGAAGGTCTGTTCGGCGGCATCTCGTGCGGGAGCGCATTGGCGGCGGCGCGGAAGGTTGTCCGCGACATGTCGGGTGGGCGCGTGGTTGTGATCTTCCCAGATCATGGTTTTAAGTACCTGTCGACGGACTTGTATCCGGCGTGATTCACACTCGACAATCTTGATTGTGGCGCTCTCCCACTCTGGGGGAGAACGCTCCGGCACAATTGTGACATTCTGTCACCTGTTTGATTGCGAAACCACTTCCCAACCGCGATATTCCCTGTACCCCACATCGGAAGCCCTCACTTCCGGGAGGAACGGTTCATGCGTCACATGGTATTGGTTGTTGCGGCGATCTTGCTGCTCGCGCCGGTCATTGCGCACTCGGTAAGTACGACTCCTGCGAAGAAGAAAGTCGCGAGGGTTGTGAGGCCGGAGTATGACTTACGGCATCGGAAGGTCGTGGGAGCGGGTGAAGAGACTATCTCCTACGAGGCAACAGCGATGCCATCCGCTGCTCAGTCGCCCAAGGCGGTGATGAAGTCGACTGCCACAACCCCACCGCCGCCATCGCCGGGACTCGCAATCGGCCAGACATCTTACGATTATCAGCACAATCACTCACAGGGATATCAGGTGGCGCGGATGCCAGGCGCAGATATCGTGCATTTCGCCTGGATGGGAAGGGATCGCGTCCCGCCAACAAACGATACGCACTTCGAGCGATACTTCGCCTACAATTCATACACGATTAGTACCAACACTCTCAACCAGAGTTTTGGATGGATCGGGTGCGACCTTTGTCCACCGTCAGGCCCTGGGTACTTTAACATGGATGTGAGTTCGGCGAATCAGACCTCTGTGACGTGTCATCAGCGGGAAGACGTGTCACTCCCATTCAATCCGTGGGCGATTTGGTTCCCTGTTCCAGGAAGCGGACTCCATATAGATGACGGACTCGGTGGCTACAGTTGGGCCGGGTGCAGCGAAGTACTCTGGTCTCGCATTGCAACCTCACGTGACCCAGGGAACTCAGAGGTGCGCCATATCATCGCCCACTCCCGTACGGATGTATGCTCCCCCGACCTTCTCTGGTACTGGCGCTTCAACGGATCCGCATGGACCGGACCAGTCATCGTCGATTCGACACCAACACTGGGTTACGTGTTGGCGGATTATCGAACGGGCGACAAAGTCGCCATCGTCACGCATGCCGACAATCATCTGTCGATGAATGGCAACAAC
>JBKKDE010000253.1:0-2717 GCA_046708665.1 Candidatus Zixiibacteriota bacterium
CGATTCGACCTAAGTCGTCGTCAGTTAGCCGACCTTGACGTCGGCGAGGATATGGCGCAGTTTTCCGACACCAACACGCCATTCTACAACACAGGAACGAGATACACACTCCAGGAGACCTCCGCGACTTGGAACCTGCTCCGCTCGAAACTCTGGCGTAGATTCCGGGAAACTAGCCCTCCGATTTGCGTCCTGACCGAGTATGAGCTTTCACTAATCCAGGCGCACCCTGAACGCTTTGAGAAGGCCCAGCAATTCGAATTGCTCGTGTTCGAAGAGCAGATCGAAGAGGCTCGAAGGCTAACCTTTGCTTCTAAGTGCGACGAAACCCTCAAAACCCTTTACCTAGTCTGGCAGCAGACCGGCAAGCCATTCCTACTGCCTTACATCTCAATCGATGGTGACTACAACATTCATTGGTCACCGGGAGCCGAACCTGAAAGCGGGATGGCATATGGCTGCAAGGAATCAGAGGCTTCCGCTGTCTACGAACTCCTCGTGAGCGACGGACTTGTCAAAGAACACCGGTATCAGAAAATCAATGTGACATTCAGTATTTCGCCACAAGGGATCAAACGTGTCGAGATGCTGAAGCAGAGTGACGAAGCGAGAACCCGGCTGGCAAATAGCACAAGCGACCCAAATGAGCTGAATGCTTTCCGAATTCTGGAAGTGATGGTAGAGGGTGGTTTACGCGAAGGCAGAAACCTCGACCTTCATGAACCGACCGGCATCGAAGACGGTTATGATTTGAATTACGCGCTGGAATGGCTGATAGAGCGGGACGCGGTGGAAGTCGAGTGGGTGGCAGGCACAGACCCTCAGTTCGGCCATTTCATCCTCAAGGGTCGTGGGAAATCTCTATTTCACGAAATGAAGCAAGGTGCACCAATGGCATCGCAACGCGGAACGAAAGTAGAAGATACCAAAGCTGTGTTTGTAGTTCACGGTCGGAACAAAGCGCTGACCGATTCAATGTTTGGATTTTTGCGGGCTCTTGACCTCCACCCCTTGGAGTGGTCGGAACTCGTGCATGGAACTGGCAAAGGTGCGCCCTACGTCGGTGAGGTGCTCGACCACGCATTCCAAAAGGCGCAAGCCGTTGTAGTTCTGTTCACCCCAGATGATGTTGCCATGCTACGCGAAGAATTCCGGTCACCAGGCGATGAGTCATACGAATCGGAACTCACACCGCAAGCCCGACCAAACGTCTTGTTCGAAGCGGGAATGGCATTCGGCAGTCATCCCAAACGGACGATCTTGGTGCAAGTTGGCAAAATGAGACCATTTAGCGACGTTGGGGGCAGACACATCGTCTACTTGAACGACACCACAGAGAAGCGGCAGGATTTGGCTCTTCGGCTGAACGCAGTAGGCTGTGACGTAAACATGCTCGGTACTCACTGGCATCGGACGGGCAAATTCTCTGCCTGACGAGTTAATTTGACATGGCTACCACAATTGTCACTCGCGATCAATTCACCGCGATGCCATCCGACTCATTCCATGCTCCTCAGCTGCTTGACAAGTGGAGTTCTCTTCTTGTGCCGGCAAACTCGAATCCGCCGAAACGTGGATGCTTTCCACTCCCGTTTCCGCAATAATTAGCATTAGCACGAGCGAATTGCCTGCACGCTAGTATGTGAGCTGCATCTTGCAGATAAGGGTCACTTCGCACATCGGTTGGTTGGATGAAAAGTCCCGTGCGACTTTTTCCGTACCGTCCCTGTGAAAAAAGTCTAGCTCGGTGCTCTAGGACTTGACGTAGTATAAACCCATGGTCTAGAATGGGGCGTGACGAGGATGATCGTTCGTCACTTCCTCCGAGCGTCCGACAAAATTGCCTTTCGCTATCTCGGACAATCTATTAGGGATCCCCCATTGGTAAGGCCGGTTGTTCGGTCGAACGCATGGCGCCTCTCGACCAGGCACTTGGGTTCCGGCCGCACAAAAACTGGCCGAAACTCGTCCGCCTATCGCACAGTCTAGAAGATGGCGAGCGTGTATTTGGCTCGTTTCCAGGAACAATTCGGAGTGGCCGTGCGTCCTGACTGCGATCTAGACGCTGGTTGTTCCGCGTTGAATTGCAGTTCAACTCGCATTTGCCGAGTTTGCTTGACGATGCGGTAAAAGGGAGTGTCGGATGCCCGACCAGCCAAACGCTGAACACAATCAACAGTCAGAGCCAAAGGAACGCGGTTCAAAACCTGAAAAGCCGCAGACTATTGCGAGTACGCAAAGCTTGGCAGAGCGCGTGCAGCAACTAGGTCGTACCATGGCAGTAGAAGCTAATATCACATCACATTTGCCGGGTGCGGAAATGGATGAGATCCTTCGCATTACGACCTAGCCCGGCTAGCCCTCTGTGTTCAACACTACAGCCTACGCAAGCAATCCGATTGGTGGCTGGACTGTTCCTACCGAAGATATATCCACAGGTTGTTAGTGCGGTACATTTCCCCTTGCTTCGCTGCCGGACTCGAGCCTTCCACTTCACCACTTCCAGAATCGAATTTTCAACAGGGACCTGAAACGGTGAGCCTTCCATCCAATTGAAGGATTCCGAATTCAGTTCCAGAATCATATATCGGCGCACAAAGAACTGACCAGACTTGACGACGCCTGGAACTTAAAGACCTTAACTTGCGCACGCTCCTCCGCGAGGTAAGCGAATCCGGTGGCTACTTCCGCTTACGAATGTCTCTACGCCAATAACC
>JBKKDE010000254.1:0-5178 GCA_046708665.1 Candidatus Zixiibacteriota bacterium
ATCCGTGCGGCCATTGCTGATCATCGTCAACATGAATAATCAATCCTCCCGGGTACAGTCCCTGCTGCCTCGGAGTACGTCAGCAATCTGGATACGTCGTCATGCACTCGGAGTTGCGATCCCGATCCAGGGTCACGACGCTTTCCTCGCCCGCAAGACCGCCACATTACCCGCCAAGCAAAGTAGAATCCCAATCCCCAGCGACAGATGCCAACGCATTCCCTCGAAAAGGGCCGATAGCAGCAATGCTACAATTGGGATGGCCACGCCGACATATCCGGCGCGGTCGGCGCCGATGCGCCCGATCAGCGCGAGGAATGCGCCAAAGGCGATGATGGAGCCGAATACCGCAAGATACCCCAACGATAGAAGGTATCGCGGTGACCAATCAAAGACAAATCGTTGGCCGGTCGCGAGCGCATAGATGGCCACGAATAGAGTGCCGTAGAGCATCCCGAATGTGTTCATCTGAACGACAGGCAGACCATGGCGATGATTCCGCGACGCCAGCAAATTGCCGATCGAAGCACTGAGTGCGCCGATCAGGCGAGTGTCAGGCCGAGGACGGTGTCTCCCTTGCCGGCGCCCACCTCGAATTCCGGCAGGAACACCAGCACGAGTCCGGCAACACCGAGGACTGCGCCGATCAGCATGACTGGTTTAAGCGGGATACCGAAGAACACCCGCGCCCCGGCAATGTTCAGAAAGACGACCAGAGAAAACACGACCGCCACCAGCGCCGACGTGATCTCGGCCTCGGCGACGTACACGCAAACATAGTTGATGCCAAAGAGCACGAGCCCCTGCATAGCCATCCACCCATGCTCGGCCAACGAGAAGCGAAGTTGTAGACCGCGGACTACCACCCAGGCAAGGAGCAAAAGCCCCGCCACCCCAAAGCGGTACACCACCGACACCGTGGGCGGCACGGTGCCGAGCTGGTAGGTGATGGCCAGCCAGGTCGAGCCCCAGATGAGGACTGATGTCAGATATAGACCAAGGATGTTCATTCTTGCCTCTGTAGTTGACTCCCCTGATAAAATCGCTTGGGTCGAAGTAGAATTGGTCTGGCGGGATGACGTTGGACACTGACAGCTGTCCCATGCAATCCCCTCGTCAATCGGTCGTACCCAATTCCTTACTCATGCAGACGCTGTTTTCCACACCCTTGTACTGTCCGTAGTTGGGGATGAGATTGTATCCGCTCTTTGTATACAGGCAAATCGCCTCCGGCTGCTTCTTACCTGTTTCGAGGATACACTCGGTAAATCCCAATTCCGCAGCCCATTTCTCGAGCTCGGCGAGAACCGCACCTGCGATCCCCTGACCGCGATATTCGAGTGGCACGAACATGCGTTTGATTTCACCGACACCGTCGGAATATTTCTTCACAGCGCCACATCCGACAGGCACATCGTCGAGGTATGCCACGACAACATGCGCAAGCGAGTCGATCTTGTTGTATGTGGCGTAGAAACCGTGTTCGGCGCCATCACGCAGTTGCAATTCCTGGTCGAGAAGCACTACAAGGGCCCTGAAGTCGCAGTCCGCTGAATCCGACCTGCGTATCATGAGAGTGGACATCTCAGTCAGTGTTCCTAATTTGTTGTCACGCTGAATCATCGCCCGGGACTCGTGCCAGTCAGCCTGTCGCCTCTGTCTACGTCACTGACCGAATGGAATTCTAATCTGTCGGTCTATCGTGGTTCGTCGATCTCCACCACTGTAATTAGACCGGATGAGACCTCAATTGCACAAACTGCCAGGTAGTCACCACCTTCGCCGAACATGATTGAACGACCGACGGCAAGAATCCACGCACCATCATTCGTCCAAAGCAAGTCATGGACCTTGATTTTGTCGAGCCTGCACAGTGGCTGGTATGCGTCGAAGTGCTGTCCATAAAGGAGCACAAGCCGCGGAAAATACCCGTCCTCCGCCATCACGATTGTCTTACCGTCAGGCGAGTAATTCGCTGTCGCCACCCCAACGCTACTGTCCTCAACCAAGTATCGGATTAGTGGTTTGCGATCGCCGGCGAGAACGATGACCGTATTTCTCGGGCAGCATTTCCCCGAGTACAGAGCGCTCTTTCCATCGGGCGCAACATGGAATCCATAACCGAGCACTCCGTCTCCCTCGATCAGGGGAGGGGCAGAAACCTCTCCCGATTGAAGGCGCATTTCCCACCATAGGGATGATTCACCGCTCGTGTATCGGTCGATGGCAACTTGCTGCAGTCTTTCGGAGAGCGAATCGGGATCGCCCTTGCATTGCAATCCCGGGTGCCAGCCCATCACTTGATTGTTTGTGATGACGAATACGGCGCCGGAGTTGATATCCACGTCAAAACCCGCTCGAGTGCTGGTGACAAATGGAAACGACCCCCATACAGTGTCCCCACTCGGAGTCACTTCTGGTTCCACATTCGTAACCCAGCATTGTTCTGGTTGTCCATGTGAGACCAGGCCAAGCTCCCTCTTGTGGACATTGACACTCCATAAGCCCGGTTCAGGATGGTTGGTCGTGAAGTAGTAATGGCTCGAGTCGCCCGCGAACCTTTCAAGGAGCCGGGCGGGACCACTTCCACCCTCGGGGTCGGGTAGTGGCGCAGATGTTGTGACGCCGCTCTGCAAATCGGTAGAAACAACTCTTCCTCCCCAGAGGCGGATGAGTATGCCACCACCTCGCGCTTTCCATCGTGCGAATGATTCCGACTGGCAGCTCGCATGCGGCGCCAATATCGACATCACTAGGGCGAGAAGTACTACTCTTGATAGTGTCAGCTTCAAACGCATAATACCTCTTCCAAGATGCACCCGCGGGACGCGTCCCGTCAGCGCCAATACTCGCAATATCTGCAATCCCTCACAACTCCACAAACGTGATCCCCGGATTGTTCTTGTCCGGCGTCAGCGAGCTCTTCAACCCCGGATGGCGGGAGAGCAAGTCGGCTCCGGCAATGGTAAGATCAGAATAGTCATCACCGGGCAGGAACGTTTGAATCTTCTTCGATGCAAGCAAGGTCTGGAGTTGTTTGCGAACGGCCCGCCGGATCTCGCCGCCCACTCCGGTCGAACCGTAGCCATGAATGATGCGGAGCAACTTGCGGCGCTCCGCTTTGGCTTCCTGCAGTTCCCGTTTCAGCTTCGTGAGGGCTCCGGCGACTGTCGGGAGCCCTTCTTTGAGATTGACTGACCGAACTGCGGACCGCCGGATCGGTTCAGGAGGCGGTCCGGTCTGCTGCTGCTCGCAATACGGGCACTTCCAGGCACGGTCTACGATGTCATTGCCGCATGTTGTGCAGGATTTCATCGTGAGAATGCCATCCGACGGATTGTGATGAACACAACTACCGCGACCAAGATGACAGCGAGGACCGGGAAGACAATCGATATGATTGTTCCGACAATGGATGCCCCAAGTTCGAATGTTGCGACCAACGGATTGCCCAATCCGCCAGTCGTGGCAGTCGATGTGCCTCGCGCCAAGACACTTGAACCTTGCACCAGCCCAGCCGCTCCGCCGCCAACAATCACGCCGAGGGTATACCGCAAGAGTGGTGGCAGCTCGCCCAATACGGAAGTTGTAACGAGTATCCCCGCCATGACCGCAATCGGCGTCGCAATTGTGTCCAGAAGGTTGTCCAACCAGGGAATGTAGTACGCGCCGATCTCAACCACGGTCGCGAGGCCGAACGCAATTATGGCCGGCCAGGTTCCCATCCACTCGAAACCGGGCGACACCGTGAGGTATCCGACATGCTGGGCGATGCTCAGCCCCAGCAATGGGACAAAGACGCGGAGCCCGCATGTTGCGGCGAGACCTACACCGACGCAGAGAGCGAGGAGCCAATGCATTTGCGTGGATTCCATATTCCTCGTGCCGCTGTCAAGCTACCAGCGCATCGCACCGGCGAAAGCGCAGTCGTTTAGACCCCCTGCCCCCAGCGCTGCCAGATGAATAGAGCGAGAATGGCGCCAACAAGGGAAAGCCAGAATCCCGCCCGGGAGAATGTCGTTCCTTCCTTGGGCTTCGACATTAATCGTCCAATCACTCCGCCGACAAAGGACCCGATGATGCCAAGCAGTGTTGTAGCAAGAAAGCCCATATGCTGAGCTCCGGGCAGGAGCGCACGGGCGAGAAGTCCGACCACGAATCCAACTATGATCCACCATAGGATGTTCAGCATCTTACAGCTCCCCTTTCGTTAGTGTGTATCGCGTCGTCGAGCCAGTGCCAAAGTTAGAATCAATAACGCGCCAAGCGAAACTGCGGTTCGTGCCGTGTGAGTACGTTCCCATGCCTCCCAGACAGCCCGCACATTCTCAGGTGGCGAATCGACGCTCCAGCTCATCAGTTGGTTGTTGATCGGGGCATTGACGATCACAGTCATGAGTAGAATGCTGACGACTGCCGCCGTCCCGATGAGCACCATCCAAAACTCCGACCTCCGTGGTGCCCTGCGCGACAAGAATAGCCACACGAGACCGAGCAGGACCGAGCCGATGATCAAGATCAGCATCATGATGACGAAGTTCCGGTGGACAATCTGCTGGTAAAGCACAAAGGACGATACCGGCAGCTCAGGACGCGCGAATGTGGCACCCATGCGGTCGCCAAGGAACGCGCCGGCGATTAGTCCGACAAACACCACCTGTAGCGCTCGGATGATTGAGATTGGTCGCATAGATCCTTCCGCGAAGTGATCTGTCGGATCCGTGTGCGGGTTGCGCACACCACCTTCTGTCACGGCCAAAACGCGTGGGACGAACATGGCTCCTTGAGACCATTATACTGATTCCGCCGCCCAATTCAACACCCTTAGCGCCCGGAGTGTGATCCACGGGCTGGGCTTTCCCACGTCTTGGCCCATATCGAACTGCAATTGTTGCTTGTGTGTCTTTTGCAACGTCCAACGGCCGTCATCGCCGCGGTTTTTCTGTACCACGTCTATGGCTTCGGCGATACGGTCGTCGGGTATGACCTCGGCATTACGCAGATAGTCGAGTGCACGGAGGACATCGTAGCGCCAGTCGTTTGGGTAGGAGAACAATGCCCACTCGGGATTGATCACATTGCCGGACGTACGCGATCTTAACAGTCGACGCTCCAGCAGATATTCCTCTCCCCGTGCACGGCATGCGGGAATGCGCGGATCAGCGCCCTGTGTACGCT
>JBKKDE010000255.1:0-3465 GCA_046708665.1 Candidatus Zixiibacteriota bacterium
GATATGAACGATGATCAACACAAGCCAGCCCCGGCTCCCATTTCTGAGGAACACTCTTATCCCGTGATCGGGATGCATTGTGCGAGTTGCGTCAAGGTTGTCGAGGATGCACTCACGTCGGTCCGAGGAGTCAAAAGCGCGAACGTCAACCTGGCTTCAAGCAAGGCGACCATCAGCTTCGATCAGCATGAAGTTCACCCGCAGGAACTGGCGAATGCGGTTCAGGATGCCGGGTACAAGCTCATCGTACCTGAGCAACCGAAGATCGAATCACATGACGGTCACGCCGATCCGACGGACCATTCGGCCCATCTCCTGGAAGGCGCACAGGCGGAGGAGCTCGCCGACTACCGGCGCCGGACTCTGATTTCGGCGACGCTCGCGTTGGGCATCATGATCCTCGGGCTTCGCCACATGTTCGGTGGATTGTTCGAGGTGCCGTGGCACGGTGATCCACGCCTCGAACTCCTGCTTTGCACTCCGATTGTGTGGTGGGCGGCGATGCCATTCCATCGCGCGAGTTGGGCAGCGGCACGTCATTTCCGCACCGACATGAACACGCTGATCAGTGTCGGGACATTGATCGCATACACATACAGTTTGGTCGCCACACTTTGGCCGTCGGCACTTTCGACCGATGGAAATGTGCCGCCCGTCTACTTCGAAACTGCGGCGATGATCGTGACACTGATTCTCGCCGGACGTTGGATGGAAGCCGGTGCCAAAGGGAAGGCGCGTGCGGCCATCAAGGAACTGCTCAACCTGCGCCCGAGCATTGCACGCGTGAAGCGCAACGGCGAGTACGTCGAAGTCGATGTCTCAACCTTGGTGCGCGGTGATGAAGTACTGCTTCGCCCCGGTGAACGTCTCGCTGCGGATGGGGTCGTTATTCTTGGGTCGTCGTCAGTCGACGAGTCCATGCTGACCGGTGAGCCACTACCTGTGGAGAAGGGAATTGGTGATCCGTTAACCGGTGGCACACTTAATACAACGGGCTCGATTACCTACCGCGTACTTCGCAGTGGCGCGGAGGCGACGCTGGCTCAGATCGCTCGATTGGTAGAACACGCGCAGGGCAGCAAGCCGCCGATTCAGAAATTGGTCGATAGGATTGCCGCGGTATTCGTCCCGGCTGTCTTCGGTATTGCTGCGCTTACATTTGTGATATGGGCGCTTGTGGGTCCAGAACCGCGACTGCTCATGGCCATGAAAGCGGCTGTCGCCGTGCTGATTATTGCCTGCCCGTGCGCGCTCGGTCTTGCGACCCCAGCTGCCATCATGGTTGGCACAGGACGCGGCGCGCAACTGGGACTGCTGTTCAAGAATGCTGCCGCGCTGGAGGCCCTGGCGCAGATCGACACGGTGATTCTCGATAAGACCGGGACTGTGACAGTAGGAAAACCATCGGTCGTTGGTGAGTGGATATCACCTGATGTCAGCCCGCGTGAATTCTGGGGAGTTGTCGCAGCGATGGAGGAGCGATCGGAGCATCCATTGGCGGCGGCGATTTTGAAGCGTTCCGAAAACGAAGCGCATGATGATGTGGCGGTCACTGACTTCGCCGCCGAGAGTGGAAAGGGAGTCTCGGCGCGTGTGGAATCGACGCTCTGGCAGATCGGACGATTGGACTGGTTGCGTGGCGCCCTGCGCGATGACTCCGATCTCGGTCAAAAGCTACAAGACTGGGAGAACTCTGGGAACTCGATCGCGCTCGTCGCGCGCGACAACGAATTTGTCGGTGGATTCGCAATCGGTGATCGCACAAAGCCCGATGCCGCTGCCACGGTGCGGCGACTCAAGTCACACGGATGGAAAGTTCTGCTCCTCTCCGGCGATCGCAAGAAGTCGGTGGAACGTGTCGGCGCAGAGCTCGGGGTCGATGACGTGATCGCGGAGGTCATGCCGAAGGACAAGCACGAGATTGTCACGATGTTGCAGTCGCAGGGGCACCGCGTGGCCATGGTCGGTGACGGCATCAATGATGCCCCGGCACTGGCAGCGGCAGATCTCGGCATTGCAATCGGCACCGGCACCGATGTCGCCAAGGAGGCGGCAGACATTACTGTGCTTGGCAAGCATGCCGGTGCAATCGCCGATGGTGTCGATCTCGGTAAGAAGACGCTCGCAACAATCCGCGGGAATCTTTTCTGGGCATTTTTCTACAACGTCGCCGCAATCCCGATCGCGGCCGGAGTTTTTTATCCGCTCACGGGATGGCTCCTCTCTCCGGCGATTGCTGCCGGCGCGATGGCGTTTTCGTCGATCTTTGTCCTGACAAACTCGCTGCGATTGCGTGGCTTCCGTCCTGTATCTTCCATCTAAGATGGAAGACGCCGCACAGCCCTCATCTGCACTCCCCCGTAAAGGTGAGATCGTCGAACTCGCCATCGAGGATTGGGGCGACCGAGGCAGAGGTATCGCCCATCTCGGGCGTATGGTGGTCATTACCGATCGCGGACTGCCCGGCGATGTGATCGCCGCGAAGATCATCAAACGACGCTCCCACCACCTCGAAGCCGTACTCCAATCGATCATTACACCGTCGCCGCATCGTATCGCGGCGAAGTGCGTTCACTTCGGAGAGTGTGGTGGCTGCAAACTGCAGGATTTGGAGTATTCGCAGCAAGTGGCCGACAAAGTACGCCACGTTCGCGATCAACTGCAGCGCATCGGCGGGATCGAAATTGTCCCTGAGATCGATGTCATCCCGTCGGATCCCGCGTGGCACTACCGGAACAAAATGGAATTCTCATTCGGCGGGCATCGCGAAGGCTCGATCAAGCTGGGGTTACATTCGCAGCGAACCTACAGCGATTCATTCGACCTGAATGAATGTTGGATCACCGATCCCCGTGCTGCGGAGATTGTTCGCGCGACCCGCGAGTTCTTCGTCGCGCATGATCTGCCGTCCTATGACCCGGTCGCGCATACTGGCTTCCTACGGTTTCTCGTGGTGCGATTCGGTGTGCACACAGGCGAGTTGCTCGTCAATCTTGTGACGGCGGACCTTTCCTGGCCCGATGCTGGCGCCTTCGGCGATTATTTGAAAACCACCGTTCCGTCCGTGACAACGGCGCTATGGACTGCGACATCGTCGCGTGCGAACGTTGCAACTGGAGACGTGAAGAGGATATTTTTTGGATCCGGTGTACTGCATGAGCGGCTGGGGCCATTCACATTCGAGATTGCGCCGACCGGATTCTTTCAGACCAACACACATGGTGCGGAATTGCTCTTCGGCAAAGTGATCGAATGGATCGGCGGCCGGGGAGAGCGGGTGCTCGACCTCTACTCTGGTGCTGGCGCGATCTCTCTCTTCCTATCGCAAGCGGCTTCCGAGGTGATCGGAGTGGAATCTCATGCAGACTCTGTTGCGGCGGCGGAACGCAATGCTTCGCGCAACAACATCACGAACTGCCGGTTTGTCTGCGCGGACACGCTTGACTACATGAAAGCCGCGCCGCC
>JBKKDE010000256.1:0-3538 GCA_046708665.1 Candidatus Zixiibacteriota bacterium
CGGCGTGAATCTGTCCATCAAGTCTGGTGAGCGCATTGCAATTCTCGGCGCGAACGGCTCTGGAAAATCCACGCTCGCGCTTGTTATAGCCGGAGTCATTCATCCGACCGCAGGGCGGGTGTTTTCCAACGACAGGCCTGCAGACACTCCAGTTGGTGTGCTTGTTTTCCAATCGCCTGACGACAACCTCCTCGGCGAATCGGTTCGCGGAGAATTGCGATTCTGCCTGGAGCAGTACATTTCTTGGCAACAGCTGGATGCCGAGGTTGAACAAGCGATCAGCCGCTTCGGAATTGAATCACTCGCCGATAGAAAGACATCTCAACTTTCAGGAGGGGAAAAGCAAGTTGTCGCGGTTGCATGTGCGTTGATGTCCAGACGAGCAATCGTAGTCCTTGACGAGCCGACATCGCACCTGGATCGCGAAGGGAAGGAACTGATGTGGCGCTTCCTCGATGCCGCCGCTGTGTGCGATAATCCGCAAGCGATCGTAGTCGTGACGCAATATGCCCACGAAGTGAGTCATATTCGTCGCGTCATCGTACTCGACACAGGCGTCATTATTCACGATGGACCACCGTTACCTGTTTTTCCCACGCCGACAAAGCCGACGCGGCTACCAATCACCCCTCCAAAGTCTGATCGACCACCATTCTTGAGCGTCAAGTGCCTAACTCAGGTCGGAGTCTCGGGCTGGGAAATCCCCGAAAATCCACTCAGGGAAGTCACATTATCAATTAAGCCGGGTGAAGCGATTGCACTCTGCGGTCCGATCGGCGCAGGCAAGACCACGCTGGCTCTCCATCTTGCGGGTCTGATCGATAGATTCGACGGCGAACGATCTTACCATGGGCGCTCGCCTGTCATGATCATGCAATTTCCCGAACGGCAGATATTCTGTCGCTCGGTCGAAGAGGAAGTTGCCTGCGGATTGATTGCTCGTGGGATGTCGAAGACGGAGGCGCTCTCAGAGTCATGGCATGCCCTCACGCGGGTTGGCCTTGATCACGCCGAATTCCGCCACCGCGATCCATTCTCACTATCCGGTGGTCAGAAACGTCGCGTCATGCTTGCGGTGGCGTCTGCAATTCCCTCCGACTTCTACATCCTCGATGAGCCCCAAGCGGCCCTCGACGATGACGGGCTGGCCGCCTTGGATACTTTGTGCCGCGGGTGGCATGGGCAAGAAACTGCATATGTCCTGATTTCCCACGATTACGATGTCCTCCGCTCGCTAACCACGCGGGTGATCGCGCTCGAACGAGGGAGGGTCGCGTTTGATGGCACTTGGGCCGATTTTGAGCTGTTCCACAACCAATTGCCACCTAATAAGTTCGGATGATTCGAAAAGGCGTGGATTTGGCCGTGGGTTCGCGCTTTATTGGCTACGCCTTTAACCCGGTTCGGCGAGGCCGGAAAGGAATTGATACAGTGTTCCCAGTCCCAACCAGCTCGACTATTTCCCAGCCACAAGACCGCACCTATGTTCCTCTCCGCATGAGGAGGAGTATTTGACCGCTGATTTGATTTCATCCCGTCCAGTAATGGACGCCGCAGCCATGCGGCGGGCTATCGAACGAATCGCCCATGAAATTCTCGAGCGCAACGATGGCTTAAACGAAGTCGTACTCATTGGTATCCGTACTCGCGGTGCGCCTCTGGCTGATCGCATCAGCACGATCCTGGAGCGAGTCGAGGGCAGCGCTCCATCAGTCGGTTATCTTGACATATCGTTTTATCGCGACGATCTGCGCGGTTCACTGGCGCAGCCGGTCATTCAACGCACGGAGATTCTATTCGATATCGCCGGCAAGATCGTCGTTCTCGTCGATGACGTGCTCTTCACCGGACGCACGATCCGCGCCGCGCTCGATGCCTTGACCGACTTGGGTCGCCCCCGCGCCATTCAACTGGCCGTGCTCATCGACCGCGGCCACCGTGAACTCCCGATCCGCGCCGACTACGTCGGCAAAAATCTGCCAACAGCGCGGGGCGAACAGGTGGTCGTCCAGCTTAGCGAGAAAGACGACACAGATGGCGTGTACGTCGGGCGCGTAGCGTCGAGCAAGAAATCGAAGACGCAGCCCGCTCTCGAATTGGACATGAGTGATGAATAAGACTACGGAAAAGACAATGGCATTGACGGAATCCAACAAACCAAACGTCCCTGAGCCCACCACGAGCGTGCCTGTGCATGGCGAGCAGGACTCCGGGCGCCTGAGGATAAAGCACCTGCTCGGACTCGAAGGCGTGTGCCGAGAAGACATCGAACTGATCTTCAGCACCTCACGCTCCTTCAAAGACATTCTCGATCGACCCATTAAGAAAGTTCCGCCGCTGCGGGGCCAAACGGTCGTCAACCTCTTCTACGAGCCCTCCACCCGCACGCGTATATCGTTTGAGCTTGCCGAGAAACGATTGTCCGCAGATATCGTGAATTTCACCGCGTCTGCATCTTCGGTGACGAAGGGCGAATCGCTGCGCGACACGGTGAAGAATATCCTCGCGATGAAGACGGACGTGATCGTGATCCGTCACCCCTGCCCCGGGGCTCCGCATTTTCTGACTCGCGCGACCGATGCCATCATCCTGAACGCCGGAGATGGCTCGCACGAGCATCCCACGCAGGGCCTTCTCGACATGTACACGATGTGGGAGCGCTGGGGTGACCTAACAGGCAAGCGCGTACTGATTGTCGGCGACATTCTGCACTCGCGCGTGGCGCGCTCCAACATCTGGGGTTTGATGACAATGGGGGCCAAAGTAGCGGTATGCGGTCCCGCCACACTTATGCCATTATTCGTCAATGAACTCGGCATAGAGGTCTACACCGATATCGACAAAGCATTGGCTCCGGGCGCCGACGCCATCAATTGCCTTCGCATTCAGAAGGAACGTCAAAGCTCCGATTTCCTCCCGTCGATGCGCGAGTACTCGCGTCTCTACGGAGTCGATGCACGTCGAGCCGCCAGCTTGCACCCGGGTGGATTAATCATGCATCCCGGCCCGATGAATCGCGGTGTTGAGATTACATCGGATGTCGCGGACGGTGCAAACTCAGTCATTCTCGATCAAGTGACCAATGGCCTCGCAGTCCGCATGGCCGCACTCTATCTCTTATGTGGCGGTCTCGCGCCGACCAAGGAGGAAGGCGTATGATTGCGCGTGAGGTGTACCGTTCTGTTGGCCTGATTACCGGGGGACGCGTCATCGATCCCGCCTCCGGCTTTGATGGGATCGCCGATGTACACATCGATGAACACGGACGCGTCGTGCGCATCGACAAATCGCCCTCGGGACGACGTCCCGATGCCGGCCCTCACGCGGTCATTGATGCAACGGGCAAAATCGTCGCCCCGGGATTCGTTGACCTGCATGTGCATTTGCGCGAGCCGGGACGTGAAGACGAAGAAACTGTCGCGTCTGGCTCGGCTGCCGGAGTCAAAGGCGGATTCACCACACTTTGCTGCATGCCGAATACTGATCCAGCGATCGCCGATCAGGAGACCGTGCGATTCGTACTCGACCGTGCCCAATC
>JBKKDE010000257.1:0-6259 GCA_046708665.1 Candidatus Zixiibacteriota bacterium
GGGCATCGGCAGATCATGACGACGGAGGTGTACGCCCAGGTGAGCGATCAGGCGCTGAGGCGCGCGATTACCAGTCGGTAATACTCTGTTCAGATTCACCATTCCTGACATATATTGGCTCGTCTGACCGCCCGCAGACTGTTGGGCACTCCGTCTTCCAGTCCGCCCTCTGTCATTCAAACAACTTAGGAGGAAGTACATGCATTCACGCATGATCATGACCGTGTGTGCCGTTGCGTTCTTAGTTGGCACTGTTTCGCAGGCCGCAGTCCCAACATCAATTACCGTTCAGGGCCGAGTTACAGATGCATCGGACAATCCATTGCCCGCTGGAGCAAAATCCTTCGTCTTCCGCATTTTCAATGCCTCAGTGGGCGGCACAGAGCTCTGGCCGGGTGGTGCAGGCGAGACGCAGACGATCACGACATCCAGCGATGGTCTGTGGATCGGCTTGGTCGGCGCGATCAATCCGCTGACAGACGCGGTGTTCTCGGACACTACGCGGTGGCTTCAGATCACTGTCAGTGGGACGACCTTACCGCGCGTGCGACTCGTCAGTGAACCGTATGCGTTTCGTGTGGCGACCGTCGACGGTGCTTCAGGTGGCAATATCACAAACAAACTATCCATCGGATCATCGATCAATCCGGGCAACCATGCATTCGCGGCAGGGTTCAGCAATGTGGCATCGGGGCAGTCAACCGTATCCCTCGGCTCCAGCAATAGCGCGAGCGGCGGGTTCAGCTCGGTCCTCGGTGGTAACAGCAATCAAGTCAGCGGAGAGTTTGGAGTCATTGCGGGAGGATATAATAACTCGGTGGGCGATTCCGCTGGAGTGGTAAACGGGGGCATGAATAACTTCGCGCGCGGGCGTTACTCGGTCGTCGCGGGGGGTGGAGGTATTAATTTTGCCGATTCCAATTCGGCTGTGGGCTATCTCTCTACAATAGGCGGGGGGCGGCGCAATGTAGCGAGTGGCGATACCTCGTCGATAGGTGGCGGAATCCGCAACACTGCCAGTGGCAGAGCTTCAGTCGTCGCTGGTGGAAAAAATAATGTCGCTTCCGGAAACTTCGCTACCGTCGCCGGCGGGTTGTTCCACAGCGCTATTGGGGCAGGGACCGTCGTATCCGGAGGCACCGGTAACGAAGCAACTGCCGCGTATGCCACGATCAGTGGTGGTTACTATTCAGAAGCGTCAGGTGGTTACTCTACCGTCGGAGGAGGGGATGATAATGCAGCGCTGAGTCTTTGGGCCACTGTTGCAGGAGGGCGATATAATAGGGCCGATGGCTCAGAATCATTCATCGGAGGCGGGAGATCGAACCGGACCTCAGGCAATATTTCCTCTGTCATGGGTGGATTGGGGAATACCGCCTCGGGCTATTGTTCCGCCATCATCGGTGGATGGTTAAATACCGCCTCGGGCAGCAACTCCGCAGCCGCGGGACGTCGGGCCAATGCTGCGCACGCCGGCACTTTTGTCTGGGCCGACGAAACGGATGCCGACTTCTCATCCAGTGGCACGAATCAATTCCTCATCCGCGCCTCCGGCGGCGTTGGCATCGGTACCAATGCGCCTGAAAAGGCTATGCAGGTTCAAGACGACTCGTCAGGCGGCCTTGCCTATGCCCTAAAGCTCTCCAATGAATCACCGGCGACAAATGGCACGACCACCGGGATTCTCTTTCAAGTTGATGACGGACCCGCACGCGGCAAGGGTGGGTTGGTTTACGAAGGTACGACCACCTGGAATCGTGGCGATTTTCATTTCTTGCAAAATGCAGTCGCGGGAGATCCGGTGAACGCAGGTCTCTCCGACAAGGTTTTCACCATTCGAAACGACGGGAATGTCGGCATCAAGAATTCGTCACCCGGCAACATCCTAACCGTCCAACAGAATTCAGCGACCGATCCTGTTGCTGATGCTTGGACGACATACTCGTCTCGTCGTTGGAAAAAGAACATCTCGCCGCTTAAAGATGCGTTGGAGAAAGTGCAGCGTCTGCAAGGCGTAGAATACGACTGGAAGCAAAACGATCAGCACGACATCGGACTGATCGCTGAAGAGGTCGGCAAAGTGATTCCTGAGGTCGTCGCGTACGAGGAGAACGGCATCGATGCCAAGTCCGTCGATTATGCGCGACTTACGGCGTTACTAATTGAGGGAATGAAAGAGCAACAACTCACAATTCAGGGGCAGCAGCAGCAAATCGATGTATTGAAGTCTCGGCTGGATCAGCAGCTGCCGTAAGGAAGTTCAGAGGGCGTTGGGACATAGGCAGATCACGACAACTGAAGTGTATGCCAAGGTGAGCGATCAGTCGCTCAGGAGGGCCATTTCCCGGCAGTAATTGTGCCCATCAAACTGAGATACTCTCCTTATATTTCCTCCGATTGGTCGCCCGCTGTTCGCGGGATTCATCGTCTTCCATTCTGTCATCAGTCGTTTGAACACTTGAGGAGGAATTCCATGCGCTATCGAATGATTGCCGCACTGCCAGCATTTGCCATGTTGGTTGCCAGTATCTCCGCTGTGGCCGCTGTACCGGGGTTGATCAACTTGCAGGGGAGATTGACGGATGCGGCCAGCAATCCACTTCCGGATGCGAGCTACTCTGTCACATTCCGAATCTATGATAACGCCGGGCCCGGAGGCACGGTCCTTTGGTCGGAAGTGACGTCGGTCACAACGGCAGATGGCTTGTTCACGAGGAATCTTGGATCTGTTACACCCATTCCGACGACGGTGTTCAACAATCCCGACCGCTGGCTGGGGATTCAGGTGCAGGGATTCGGGGAGATGATCCCGCGCACGCAGTTAACATCGGTAGCCTACGCCCTTGAGACGGCGCAGTGGAATTCGTTAGGGAATGATCTCTACCGTCTGAATGGCGGCGTCGGCATTGGCACGAACACTACGCCATCACAGCTCAATCTCTTCGCGGCTCCCAGCCCTTCGCAGCTCAACTTCACCCAGAGCATTGCATCTGCAGGTCTTAACATCGCGACCCAATACTCCGATGACAATTACACTCCAGGAGTCTTTTGGTCCACCGAGAACAACAACCCGGGCAGACCCAAAGCCGGAATTTACTTGAGGGAAATGCAAACAGGAACAGAGATGCACTTCGGCACTTCGAACAGTTACCCCGCCGGCATCACAAATAGCGCGGTTGTGATCAGTCCTGAGGGAAACGTCGGCGTCGGGACGGCGCCCTTCGATGATACTAGATTAGTTGTTAGGACCGGTGCCCCAGCAGCCGTGAATGCCGGCAGTACTCGTCTCAATGGCATTGGAGTGATAGGTCAAAGTTATCTTGGATCCCAGGCGATTGGTGTCTGGGGCGGTTCGTCTGGCCTTGCTGGCAATTTTTCCGGAGACGTGCATGTAAATGGGACGCTGAGCAAAACGGCGGGTTCCTTCAAGATGGACCACCCCCTCGATCCGGCGAACAAATACCTATCACACTCGTTCGTCGAAAGCTCGGACATGATGAATATCTATAACGGCGTGATCACAACGGATGCGGAAGGCGATGCAGCGGTCACGATGCCGGAGTGGTTCGAAGCTCTCAATAAGGATTTTCGCTATCAACTCACTGTAATCGGGCAGTTCGCGCAAGCAATTGTCTCAAAGAAAGTCGCAGGCAACCAGTTCGCGATCAAAACGGATAAGCCGAATGTCGAAGTTTCTTGGCAGGTGACCGGCATCAGACAGGACGCCTACGCGAATGCGCATCGGATTCCGGTTGAGGTAATGAAATCCGATAAAGAGCGCGGCTATTATCAGCATCCTGAACTCTTCAGTCAGCCGGAAGAGAAGGGCATCGAGTGGGCGCGTCGTCCGGAGATGATGAAGCAGATGAAGGACGAGCGGGAGAAAGCGAAGGCAGAGTCACAGAAATAACTTCTGGCTGATCACCACGAGGCTGTACCACAAGACAGGGGATTTGCACTTGGTGCAGAAGGCGTTGGGGCATAGGCAGATTACGACGACGGAAATCTACGTCCAAGTTAGCGATCTGTCTCTCAAGCGGGCGATTTCAAGTCGGTAATCCCGCACTCCGATTGGCGAATCTTGGCTTATATTATCCGCAATTGACCATCCGCGCTTGTAGGCACTTGGTCGTCCAGTCCGTCGTTTGAGTTTTCACTTCGTCGAGAGGATTCGCATGCCTTTGCGCATGATCGTCACCGTCTGCGCCATGTTCTTGTTGGGTGCAGTATCCAATGCCGCTGTACCAACAAGCATTACCGTACAGGGCAAGCTCACAGACGCCCAAGGCTTGCCGCTCGCGGCAGGATTCAAGTTACTGACATTTAGAATCTTCGATGCGCAGGCGGCCGGACTCAAAGTGTGGCCCGAAGGTGATGGTGAACCGCAAGCGGTGACCAGCAACTCCGAGGGAGTCTGGAGTGCGTCAGTCGGGACACTCCAACCACTCAGCGACTCGGTCTTCTCCAGCTCTATCCGCTGGCTGGAAGTTCATGTCAATGACGGCGTCAATCCTCCAATCACTATGCCTCGCATTCGCCTCCAGACTGGCCCCTACACCTATCGAGTCGCCACGGTTGATGGGGCAGCAGGTGGGGCAATTTCAGGAAATGTCAATGTTAGTGGGAGAGTTGGGATCGGAACAACTTCCCCTCAATCAAAGCTGCACGTACGGGAAGGACTTGGCTCCGGGGCGAGTCCATTCGCAAATTCCATTGCTACCTTCGAAGGTGACGCCAGCACTGAATGCTTCATCTCTGTTCTCTCCCCAAACAACGCACGGCGCGGGATACTGTTCGGCCAACCGTCGAATTCGGTACACGGAAGTATCATGTACAATACCGTGACAGTTCCGTACGGTTTTGAATTCAGGACAGGCGACAACGTGTTTGCGTTGGCCCTCGATTCAACCGGCAAGGTAGGTGTGGGCGTATCGGGAGCGGCGCTCGGCAACGCCATCACACTCCCTAACATTGTTAACCCATCGGGGCGAGCGCTGGCCCAAGCCTGGGCCACTTACAGTTCCCGTCGCTGGAAAAACAACATTCGCACGATCGAAGGGGCGCTCGACAAAGTCCAACGCCTCCGCGGCGTGACCTACGATTCAAAGGACGGCGGCGTTCATTGCGTCGGGCTCATCGCCGAGGAAGTCGGTGAAGTACTACCCGAAGTCGTCCAATACGAAGAGAATGGCGTCGACGCGCAGTCGATGGACTATGCGCGTCTGACTGCGCTATTAATCGAAGCCGTGAAGGAGCAACAGAAGCATATCGAGGCGTTGGAGAAGAAACTGGAACAGAGTATTCCGTAAGCAGGGCGCTGGACATCGGCAGATTACGACGACGGAAATCTACGCCAAGGTGACCGATCAATCACTCAGACAGGCAATTACTGCTCGGTAATACTCCGAACCAATTCACACTTCTTGGCCTATATTAGGTTCGTCTGACCGCCCGCTGACTGTTCGGCACTCCGTCTCCCAGTCCGCCTTCTGTCATTCAAACAACTGAGGAGGAATTATATGCGTTTTCGCATGATCATGGCCGCGTGCGCGGCTGTCTTTTCCGTCGGCAGCGCCCTCGGAAGCGTCCCGCCGTTAGTCAACTATCAGGGCATTCTCAATAATGGAACCGGCATACCACAGGTTGGCACATTCAGTGTCACCTTTACGATCTATGGCGTGGCCTCTGGCGGCGGGGCACTGTGGACCGAAATCCAGAATAGTGTCATCACCAATTCTGATGGGCAATTCAATGTGCTCTTGGGCAGTGTCACGCCACTTTCTGAAACAGTGTTCTCGGGTGCTGATAGGTATCTGGCGACTGCCGTGAGCCCAGACCCAGAGATGTCGCCCCGCGCGCGCATTGCGACTGTGGCATACGCATTTCGTCCAGCGACAGTGGACGGCGCATCGGGAGGGAGTATTACGAGTAAAGTATCGATCGGCCCAGGGCACACTAACACAGGGAATCAGGCATTCGTCGCGGGTGAGGGTAATGATGCACACGGTGACTATAGCGTAGTAGGGGGCGGACTCAGCAACTATACGTCAGGCGATTCCTCGACGATCTCGGGAGGGGCCAACAATTCATTAGGAGGGAGCTTTGCCACCATTAGCGGCGGGCGTTTCAATTCGGCCCCTGCGAATGATTCGTCTACGTTTTCAAACAAGGTGGGGCAGACGATCGGAGGCGGCAGTTCCAACACGGCAATTGGGGGATATTCCACCGTGAGCGGCGGCCGCCAAAACATTGCGAACGG
>JBKKDE010000258.1:0-9265 GCA_046708665.1 Candidatus Zixiibacteriota bacterium
ATGTGGTACCGTGAGCATATCGGCGGCAACAATTGTCCGATTGTCGACACGTGGTGGCAGACCGAGACCGGCTCAATCATGATCTCCCCCCTACCGGGCGCAACCACAACGAAACCCGGCTCAGCGACAAAACCACTCCCCGGGATTCGTGCCGAGATACTCGATGCCGCTGGAAACAAAGTCGAGCACGGCGGTGGGTTTCTTGCGATCACGCATCCGTGGCCTTCGATGCTGCGCGGCATCTGGGGGGATGAAGAGAGGTACGTGAAGCAATACTGGTCGAAGTGGACCAACGACATCTACTTCACAGGTGATGGTGCTAAAAAAGACGCAGACGGGTATTACTGGCTACTCGGACGTGTCGATGATGTCATGAATGTCGCCGGGCACCGTCTCGGGACCATGGAAGTCGAATCGGCACTCGTAGATCATCCATCGGTCGTGGAGGCGGCAGTTGTCGGAGTCGCGCATGAGATTAAGGGCACCGGTGTCGCGGCGTTTGTGACATTGGCTGGAGGAGTGAAGGGTTCTGCCGCACTCATCGATGAACTCAAGAATCACGTGGTGCAGAAGATCGGCGCGATTGCGCGTCCAGAGCAAATCATCTTCTCCGCCGACCTGCCCAAGACGCGATCAGGGAAGATCATGCGTCGGCTACTTCGCGACATCGCCGAAGGGCGGGCGGTGGGTGATGTGACGACGCTTGCTGATCCATCGGTGATCGAGGCGTTGCGGGAGAAGTATGGAGAGGATGCGGGGGCGTAGAACTGTGGGTCAGCCCGGGAGCTGACCCACGGGTGCCTTTGCTGTAAGCACTGTCTACTCCTTGGCGTTTTCCAAAATCATATTACGCAATTCTGCGATCTGCGCTTCCAGATCGAGATTGCGTTTGCGGAGTGCCTGAATCGCCGCCAGCGCTACGCCAGACGGATCGATCGTCGAGATCGACTTGTCATCGCCGCCGACTCCGAATGTCGCGAGAAAATCCTGTGCAGTTGGCCCGATGTGCGTGATCGAGGAGGCTTCGTTGCGATAGTTCCACTTCGTGATCGGCAGTTCCGCAACCATTTCCAGAACCTCGTCGGCATCTACGGGTTGGAAATTCTCTTTTAGATTCGCGTCTGAGGCGTTGGTCCATGTTCCGCCGGCTGTGCAATGAGCGCCGCTGGCCATGTGTAGCGGGTGCGCCGGAGCGTTGGTGCCGATACCGACGCCGCCAGAGGCGCGAATTAGGAATTGGTTGGGAGCCGTGGTTGTCAATGGGCCGCTCCCCGACGCATCGTTCCATACAAATGACCCCGAGAAGATTGCTTCGGCTTCAGTGCCGGCGGCCAGAGACGCTTGTGCGGCTGTGTTCATACTTCCACCGGGCACACAGGCATGATCGCCGCTGGTATAGTTGCCTTGTCCGCCGCCAATCGTGGACCATTGCCCGTTCGAAGTATTGCTATCTCCCCCCGCTATACTTGAATAACGCCCGTCGGCATAATTGCGCACTCTACCGAGTATCGCCGTTTGGTGCCACTGAGCGACGTTTGAGTCAGCGGCTACACCTGTTCCCCCTCCGAGAACAACCGAGAAGTTACCTCTTGCCCTATTGTACCATCCGCCACCTACCACAGCTGCGTATCCAGTTGCCTCATTGGCACTGCCGCATAGAACTGCAGAAGTGAAATTGGTTGCCAGGCTTCCGGACCCGCCTGCGAACGAACTTAGACCGTCAACCTGATTGTTGGCGCCGACAGAGAATGAATTGTGAGAGGTGATGTCATTCCCAAAACCGACCGCGAATGACCTGTCTCCGACAATGACGTTTTCGGATCCGAGCGCCACCGACTGAGCACCTGTCACGGTATTGCCCAAACCAATCTCCAACGAACTGGTCGTCGGGTCATAGTTGAAAACTGTGTCGTTGGTGGATGGCTCGATGAATCGCAACCCCACATCGCCAAAATGCGCGATGGTGTCGTTGTTGGCGTCGGCGAATGCTGTCGAAGTGGAAGTCATGCTCGATACGTTGCCTCCGGGATCGCGGATGCCCATGCCGTCTTCCGGATCATCGGTTTGCAATTCTACGCCACCGTTGATGAAGCCACCCGTCGCCCCGTCGATGGTCGCGATGCGAAATGCAAATGCATTGGACGCCAGAAGTGACCGCGGTGTCATCTCGGGATCAGCGCCGACTTACACGCCGGGGTAGAGTGGCGGCATTTTGAACACGCTGTCGTGAAGTGGCACCGCCTGCCCCAGGAGAATTGAGAATCGCCCTTCGTTGTCAGGCGTGACATTGCGTGTCTCGGTCCAGCGGACTGTGCCACCGATCGGCGCGCTCCAGAGCGTGAAGACGACCGAAGTGTTGGATGAGATCGGCATAACGCCGCCGTCGGTGAGGACGCCTTGGTAGTGCAGGACCGTTGGAACGGATGCGTGTCCTGGCGTGGCGGAGAGGGCGATAGCCAGCGCCGCGATCGGCAAAAGCATTGTCATGCGTGTCATGAATCTCTCCCTATCGACTATGTGTCTCTCTCCAAGTTCGGTCAGTAAGTGGTCTCGGGGTATGGTCAGGGACCGACAGCGGCGTCACCTCTGTTAGGGGCCCGTTGCCGGATGTTCGCTGAGAATTACAATCCAGAACGATGCGAGTTGGTAGCACATCGCCTACTTTAGCATTCCCCCATCATCGCGCAGCGGCTTTGGTGGGCGGATAGTCTGTTCTTGGAACTTTTGGAGTACAGCAGACGTACGGTAAAATATATAACAAAATCTGTCGGATATGGCAGGGAGTTTTACCGCTGGTGGGCACCCAATTCACGGACCCATGCAGCAATTGAGCAGACCGGGATCAGGGTCGATCCGATGACGGTCAACGGATTGATGCTAAAGTTGACTTTGTTCGAATTACCTGGCGATCCTCGAAACCAGAACGCACTATGGACCAGACAGTCGAACGGCGCCTCGCCATAAGCGGATTTGACGAAATGACGACCAAGTGCGACGAGGTCGGCGCATCGTTGTTTTCCCGCTGGGTGAACTGATTGAGCCGAGTCTGTCCGCGGACAGTGTGCGACATACCACTTTCTGTTTCTTCCCGTCTGGCTGAAACCAAAAAAACATCCCGTGGCCTAGCGGGGCCACGGGACATTAACACTGCTTGCACAACGGGGTTCTTTTAGTTTTTGCCGGGCGCTTCGGTGGTGCCTTCGGTGTCAACCGCGCCCATCAGAGCCGGGTCGACGATTGTCGGGGTTACAAAGATGACCAGATCGCGAGACTCAATCGAAGTACTCTTCGACTTGAAGAGAACGCCGATGATCGGAAGATCCTTGAGAATCGGAAGGCCGGTCTCGGTGACGACTTCGTCCTGTGTGGTCAGTCCGCCGACGACGGCAGTCTGGCCATTCTCAACAACCACGTTGGTCTCAGCGTTGCTCGTATTGATCACGATACCGCTCGGGTCGAAGAAGAACGATGAGCGCTCGGGCTTCAACTGCATGAGGATGCGGTTGTCGGATGTGATGTGCGGGGTGCAGCGCAGGATCGTGCCAACCTCTTCGAAGGTGATGACGATATCTCCGGTTGCCGAGAACTGCTTGATCGGCACCTTCTGACCTACCTGGATGCGCGCCTCTTTGTTGTCAACTGTCGTAATTTCCGGATGGGCAATGATCTTGCCTTTGCCGTCGGAGACGAGCGCGGCGATCTTCGCTTCCAGATTCCAGCCATTCTGCAGAGTCGAGAACATGTACGATCCGAACGGGTCGGCCAGACGATCGGCGCCATCGGTTTCGCCCTCGTTGAAGTAATCGCGGCCGCGTGAATCTTCCCCGGCCTGATTAAAGCTCCAACTCACGCCCAGCTCATGCAAGTAGTCGCTCGAAACTTCGACCAGCTTTGCGGCGATCTTGATCTGGCGGGTTTCCTTATCCATTTCCTTGATAAAGGTCTCAAGGCGGATCAGGTTGCCTGGCTCGTCGGTCACGAGCAGGCCGTTGGTACGAACGTCGACTTCGACCTTGCCGCGTGTCGACAGGATCGACTTCACCGGTGGAACGATCTCTTTGGCGTTGGCATGCTTGATCGAGAAGTATTTTGTCGTGAGATCAACAATCTGGCGCTGTTCGTTGTTGTGGCGCTCGAGATCAGCGACCTCTTCAAGATAATCAGACATGAGTGCCACGCGAAGAAAGTTCTCCTTCTCTTCGATGACTTTCAGGCCGTAGGTCTTGGCCAGAATATCGAGGGCCTCGCGCCACTCGACATTCTTGAGATTGAGGGTCACCTGTCCCTGAACATTGGGAGCGGGCACCATGTTGACGCCGCCGTACTCCGCCAGGAAGTTGAGCACGGAGCGGACATCGGCATTTTGAAAGTTGATGTTCTTGATCGGCTCGGCGTTGGCCCCCGGCGCGAATGCCGCGGTCATTCCGATCAGTCCGGCCAAGAGAATTGCCGCGCAAGTCCAGATGTGGCGGCGGTAATTGGTGCGTCCCATATCGGTCTACCCTCCGTGAGAGATAATTATTCCGGCTTCGTTGGCGCAGGCGGAACTACGACCGGCGCCTTAACTTCGGTTTCGTCATCGGACGCCGACCGGGCACCCAAAGACTTCGACGGATCGCTGCCGCGTGTGGTCAACTGCAACACAACCGTGCGTGTCCATCCGTATTCATCCACTTGAATCACAGTACGCGCTTCGCTTACCGAGAGAATGCGGCCGTTGTTGACCGGATCGCCGGGGCGCATGATGTACGAATGACCGTCGGTATCTTCCATGAGTGCGAGCGACTGCTCGGAGTCCTTGAGGACGCCAACCATACGGAGTGCCTCGACACTCGGAAGTTCTTCAGACAGGAATCCAGAGCGCAGTCCCTTGAGCAACGGCTCAAACGGGTCGCGGCGCCCGAGGTCATCGTAGAACACTTCCGCACGCGCCGGACCACCGGGCACGGACGGGAGCATGTTTGCCGGAAGCTTTTCGTTTTGCAACGCGGCCTGACGGATGCGCTCGAGCAAGGCATCGCGATCCATATCCGAGCCGGGGCTCGGCGGACCGAACGACCCGACTTCGCCGGTTTTCATCTGTTCAGCGAGAATTCCTTGCTCAGTCAGGTACGGCTTGGGAGCGCGTTCCCCGCTGAAGAACTTCGATTTCAATCTCTCGATCAATGCCTCCTGACCGGTCAGCGTGTCGTTCGACGACAGCGTGGCGGGAAGTGTGACTTCATTCGCTGGATTGCCTGTTGCAGCAAGCATCGGCGCGTCACCGTTGGAAGCGTTGACCTGCGGGGTATTGCCGCTGAACGCAGGCATCACTGACAGCGTTGCGGATGTTTCCGTTGTGGTCCCTGCAAACGGACCAACGTTTGCGGCATCAAGAACTTCCGGCGCCAGGACGAGCGGCTGCTCGGGCAATTTAAAGTTCGCTTTGGGAGCCAAGGTGAGTACCGGCGGTTCGGCGGGCACCATCACTGGCTGATCTGTATTCCCCGTCTTGGCGTCTGGGCCAAGCAGATCTTCCATCGTCACTTCAACTGACGGCGTAGTTTCTATGGATTTCGGCGTCGTCGGCTTAATCGGCTCGAGGGCGAGGTCTTGCGACGGCGTCGAGTTCATTGGCTCGGATTGGGCCGGTGCCGGTGGATTGATTACCGTCTTCCCGGCCATCTTCGGAGCGGACTCTTTCTTCACTTCTGGCGTGGTCGCCTGTGCCAACTGTGGATCGGGCTTGACAGACGACTCCGCCTTGGCCATCATCGGCGCTGAGTTGGCTTTCCACATTGAGAAGGCCGGGCTCTTGTCGGCGATGGCAATTACCAGACGATCACTCTCGGTGCGGACCGTGTATGTCGCGGTCGACGTCAGGTCGATCACGATGCGCACGATCGATTCCGGAGTGGTCGCGAACTGGCTGGTGCGGATCTTCGAAACCATGCACGCGGGCAGGTTCGAATAATTCTGCTGTGCCAGGGCGTGCTCGGCATTGCAAAGATTGAGCACGATGCGGAACGGACGTTGGGCGGTCGCTGGTTCGGTAAAGTGGTCGCACAACTGATGCGACGGCACCGGGACCGCGACTTCGGTGAAGTCACCGCTCTTGGCGAGCGTGACGTTATTCACCGGAGTGACAGCGCCGGCTGTGGCAGAGATTGCCACGCCACAAACGATGGCGCTGACGGTCAAGATCGAGAATAGAGTATCCAGTCGCTTCATCGTGTTACTCCCCCGGCGTTTGCGCAATAGACGGCTGATCGATCAGGATCAGGCGCTCGGATTCTTTGACGTGATAGGTCGAGATATTCATTCTCGCGGTCAGAGTGTAACCGCCGTTTTCCATGTCGGGATTATCGCGGTCTTCCACCTGCCCCAGCTCGACGTCCTGCACATTGACGATAAACGGCAGGTTTGACAGTCGGGAGAGGAAGTCGCCGAAGTCGTGAAAGGTCGAGTGCACGGTCATCTGGAAGCTCTCGCGCTCGTAGAAACCCTCCGTGGCCGGCATGAGCGGCTCGACAGAGGCGACGCGCGAAGAAGTTTCCAACGCCGCGCCGTGGATCTTGGTCAGTAGTGGCGAGAGCTGGTTCTCTTCCGGCAGAAGCTGCGACACGTTGCGATAGCGCGACGTGATTTCGCTGTATTCCTGCTTGAGCGATTCGAGCGAGCGAAACTTCATCTCAACATTCTTGACTTCTGTCTCCAGGGCTTCGAGACGTGTGTACGAGGCCTCGATCTTCTGCTCGTAGTTGACGTACACTTTCGTGTACCAGAAGTAGCCGGCCGCAAGACAAGCGAGTCCCGCCAGTAGCCATTTTTGTGTCGTCGGGTTCTTCAGGTCCATGTCATCCATCCATGGGCGGCTTGGCGCCCGTCTGCGTTCACGCTCGTACCGTCAGCGTAGTAAGCCCGTTACTCCGCCTTGTTCGTTGATTCTTCACTGTATATCACTTCGACGGCCGGTTCATTCGGGTCGATACCGCTGAGATCCGCGGGATTCGCCGACCGGTCGCGGCTTAACTCTTCATCTGACACAGGATGCATGAGGCAAAACACTGTAAATTCATACACCTTGCGATCCTTCACATCGGTGAAGCTGGCCTTGCGGAGAGCCACGTCCGAGAAACGCGGCGAGTCCTGCATGTTCAAGACAAGGTTCGCCAGTGCGGACAACGAGTAGCAGTAGCCATCGAACAGATAGTCATTGTCGACAACGACCGCCGCCGTCGTGTCACCTTTGGCGGGCTTGTTGACTTTGAAGTCGTTGCGACGGAACCCCGACAACCAGAGGTATTCGGGAATCACGGCGACAATGTCTTCAAGATTGCGCACCCACTCGCCGCGGTTGCGGTCGAGCGTTTCGATCGCTTCGAGTCGCTGGGCGATGCTCTGCTTAACGTTGCTCAGGCGGTCAACCAGTTCGATGTCGGCGCGCATACTTTCGACCTTCGCCTGGGCTTTGACAATCTTCGCCTCGATCGACGATATCTGCTGGGTCTGCCAGAATGTCACTCCGCCAAGAACGCACACAAAGATGGCCACGCCGACGACGCCCAAGAGCGCAGACTTCGGAATGTTGAGGCCGCTGGAGTTGCGGCGCAGCTCCCGTGGGAGTAGATTAATTTCGATCATTGACATAGTGTATTAGACCTCACGCGAAGCCAAGCCGATGCCCACCGCCAGAAGCGGGGCGATCTTTTCCGGGTCAATGCCGCCGAACATTTCGGGATCGTATTCGATGTTCCGCAGCGGGTTGGCAATCTCTATCGGAATACCAAGTTTGTTCTGGACTGATTCGGGCAAGTACGGGATCATTGCGCCGCCGCCGGAGAGAACGATCCAGTCGACTGCGTCTGTCTTGGCCAGAGTGCGGAAATACGAGAACGCCACTTCCATACCGGTGAGGAGTTCATCGGCGGCGGAGCGAACCGTGGCGCGGAGCATGTCCTGATCCACGGTTGATTCCAATTCGCCTTTGAGCACCTTCGCGGCCAGCTCCTGGTTGAGGCGAAACTCGCGTTGGATGGCTTCATAGATCATACGCCCACCGGCCGACACGTCACGGGTCGAGTGGTAGTTGCCATCCTTGAGGAATATGACATTGGTCGTATCGAAGCCGATGTTCACCAGTGCGGTGACGCGCTCGGGATCGATGTCGTAGTTGATGGCGTAGGAGTTGAGCACCGCGAAGGCGTCGGTGTCGACCAAGTTGGTCTTTAGCCCGGCGTCCTCGATCAGATGCAGGAATTCCTGCATGAACTCACGGCGCGCGGCGACGAGGAGGACCTCCATCTTGCCACGGTCCTGATCGGCGCGGAGAATGTGGTAGTCCATCGTGACGTCGTCGACATCGAACGGCGAGCGCTGTTCGGCTTCGAACAGAATCGCCTGCTCGGCTTCGTTGCCGGTCTTGAAGTCGATTTCAAACTTGTCGGTGATGACACCGTGACCGGCGATCGAGACGACCACGTCGGTGGTGCGGGGATCGCACTGGTCGATCAAACTCTGGATATTGAGAATGATCGCGTCACGGTCCTTGATCTCGTGTGAGACAAAAGCCTCGGGCGGCATCTCACGAATGCCGGCGGCCGACAGAGTGAACCCGTCGGAGTGGCGGTCGAGACGGACGAACTTCAGCGAGTTGGCGCCGATGTCGAGAGCCGCGATTGACCGACTACGACGTTTGAATGGAAATCCCATGTTTCTCCCCACTTCCGATATCGTGCGACGCTTTTGGCGACGTCCTGCTGTACGTTCTATTGGATTAACCGGGGCCGAGTGGCGTTTCTAATGCGCCCTGCCACGCGTGCTTCCCGTCCGTCTCTTAGTGCATCGGCTACTCCCCACACATGTATTAGGGGTTTTTTTGCGCGGCCCTGTTCATGATGGGGACATTCCCATAGTCCTTCATTGTTGAATGGTCTTAATGCTTACCCGCCATCTCTGAACTGGGGTGTGCCATCGCCTCATGGGCCGTTCCGGCTTGTGGCGACATCCGCTTCATGCGCTCGCGCAATGTGTTGCGCGAGATCCCGAGCAATTGAGCCGCGCGCACCTGGTTTTGTTCGGTGGCGTCGAGAGCGGCCTCGACCAATGTTTCTTCAAGGGCGGCGGTCATGTCGGCGTAGATCCGTCCGGGGACAGACGCTGCAGCTTTGTCGAACACCTGGGAGAGCATTTGCGAGAAAATTTCGCGGCACTCCTGGCGCACGTGATCGGTGTCGAGCGTGACAGTGTCACGCACTTCTGCGAGCATCGGGAAATCTTCGGGCAT
>JBKKDE010000259.1:0-13459 GCA_046708665.1 Candidatus Zixiibacteriota bacterium
CCCTACGAAATCTCCAAAATGCAGGCGAGGACGCCTGCGCCACAATGTCCACATCAGGGCACGGACAACACCAACAACCTCGGCTCGGTCATCTCTTCAATTGCCCAGCGTGGGCCCTCGCGTCCATTCCCAGAGCGCTTCACACCGCCATAGGGCATCGCGTCAACGCGGTAAGTTGGCCCATCATTGTGGATGACTCCGCCGACCTCGAGCTGCTCGAATGCCTTCCAAATCTTGCGAATGTCGTTTGTGTATACACCGGCCTGTAATCCATACTGCGAATCATTGACCATCGTAATCGCGTGATCAAAATCCTGATATGTGGCCACATTCACAACTGGCCCGAATACCTCACTGCAATTCAGACGCGCCGTGTTCGGTGCGCCAGCTACGACTGTCGGAGTGATCACATTGCCCGTTCGAGTTGCGCCGCATAGAACCTGTCCGCCCAGCCGCTTGGCTTCATCGATCCATTCCATGACACGGTCCGCATTCGCCGCATCAATCAAAGGTCCGCAGACGACATTCTGATCGGAAGGATCGCCGTGCCGCAGCGATTTGGCAATACCCACGAGCGCGTCGGAGAATCGGGCGGAGATGGACTCATGTACGAAGATGCGTTGAACCGAAATGCACGACTGACCTGCATACCCAAACGCGCCACTCGACAGTTTCTTTGCCGCTGCTTCGATGTCGGCGTCCGGTTCAACGATTGCGCCGGCATTGCCGCCCAATTCGAGGGTCACGCGCTTGGTCGCCAAGCGTCCTTTCAATCCCCAACCGACTTCAGCTGATCCAGTGAACGTCACCATCGCGAATCGATCATCATCGAGCATACGAGATGCTTCGGCTCCGCCCAGCAGGACCAGATTAAGCGCACCAGGTGGTAGCCCCGCGTCATGGGCAATCCGCACCAGCGCCGCCGCCGTCGATGGCGTCTGCGATGCTGGCTTGAGTACAACCGGGCATCCGGCCGCGATTGCCGGGGCAATCTTGTGGGCGACCAGGTTCAGAGGAAAATTGAACGGAGTCACTGCCGCAACCAACCCAATCGGAAAACGCCTCACAAACGCGGTCCTTCCAGTGCCCGGGCCATAGCCACCCAGTGGAAACCCCTCATCCTCCATAAACCGTGCGCAACGCGCCGCCTCAGTGATTGTTTGCGCGGTTCGGTCGGATTCGAGCCGAGCCAGAGTGATCGGCTTGCCTGCTTCCTCGACCAACATTTGTGCGAGTGTGTCGCGTTCGGACATTACCCGCTTCGCCATCGCATCGAGAATTCTGGCACGTTCATGATGCGGCATGGCAGCGAGCATGCCGCGTGTGCCATGTGCACACGCGATGGCCCGTGCAACTTGATCGGGCGACGACCCGAACGCACGTGCGACCCCCTCTCCACTATATGGTGAGAGTACCGTGCGGGGCGGTCCCAGCTCGGCTTCCCAGTTGCCAGCAACAAATGATGTCAGTGTTCTCATCGCGCCCTAAAGTAATGCGGTACGTTCTGCCGATAAAGAGAACATAGGCCAGTTCCGGGAGTTGTGACAACGTTGTTCAGTTCCCACGCAGTGACGCCCGGCTCCCATAGTTCAAGTCTTGTCAATCGGGAGATTTTCTCCGATGGACCCGGAAAAGTTTTCCCCTTCTCGCCATCGCATTTAGCGAACCCCATACTCAGCAAGGCCTGAAGTCGTTATCCGACAACGACACTGCAAAAACCTGCAGAGTTGGCATCCGCCTTGCTCAAGTGAATGTGAGTGAGACGGCTGGAGCCGCTATGAGTGTCGCAATTGGAGTGACGACAGCGTGCACACAGTGAACATGACATGGAGTCACTACCCGAACGAAGCGCATGCAATGAATCAGTCCCGAATCGACAACACGCCAGTGACATCGGAGTCAGTTAACACCTAACCGGGAGCCAGCACCAATGCCAGCAACAGCGACAATGCTACGTACGACTCGCGCACCGCGCCAACGTGCCACCGCCCCTGCGGTCGCCGCGCCCGTTCGCATTCCCGAGACGCCTATGACCGCCGCCCGTCAATGGGAAGCTTGGCGTTTCAATGCCGATCCGGAAGTCCGTGAGCAGCTTCTGTCGCGCTATCTGCCTCTGGTACGCAATGTCGCCGGACGCATGGCATTAGGATTTCCGAAGTCTGTCGAAGTGTTGGATTTGGTTTCGACCGGAGTGATCGGACTCATAGAAGCATTCAAGAATTTTGACCCTGAACGGGGTGTGAAATTTGAAACGTTTGCAGTCCCACGCATACGTGGTGCGATACTTGATGAACTCCGCGCTCTCGATTGGGTGCCGCGTTCCACGCGCGCCAAGGCCCGCGAGATCGACCGCGCGACCAGCAAACTCGAGAATCGTCTCGGCCGCACACCCACCAAGACCGAACTGGCCGAAGACCTCAAGCTCTCGATGAGCGAAATGCACGACGCCATCGACGATGTCTCGAACACGACAATTCTTTCGCTCGATGAATTGGTCTACCGCGAAGAAGACAACCGTCAGGTGCCGCGCGTTGAGACCTTGCAAGGCCAGGACCACGCGAATGTCCTGGGCGATATTGAGCGCTCCGAGCTGCGCGCCTACTTGATCAACTCCATTACGAGTCTGACCGAACAGGAGAAGCTGGTCATTGCGCTCTACTACTACGAAGAGCTGACGTTGCGCGAGATCGGCGAAACGATGAACATTTCCGAGTCGCGCGTCTCGCAGATACACACCAAGTCGGTCGGCAAGCTGCGTCACATGGTCCGGGAGCGCTTCGGTGCGTAGAGAGCGAGAGGCCCATGCATCGGATGCGGGCAGCGAACGCGCACACAAGTCTGACGACAGCCCAATTGTATTGGCGCGACTGACATGCCCGGTCTGTCGAACAGTCAACGAATGTGAAACCGTTCGGACCGGCGCGTACGTCGAAGAGGGGATCGACACCGACTTTCGGCCACTCGCGCGCCGGTGGACCAATCCACGCTATCAGGCGGTGAATCCGCTTCTGTACTTCATGGCCACGTGTACGACGTGCTTCTACACGCGCGAGTTCAACCGCGCGTCGCGGGAGTGTGTGTCAGATTCGGATCTGACGACCGAGCAACAGAAAGACGTCCGGCTGAAGCACTTGGCAATGCTCGCAGACACCGCGGGTGTGGCGCGGCGTTTGGGCAACTCGCTCTGGCCCGAATCGTTCCCACTGCAAACTGCAATTAGCAAGATGGTGTTGGGCATACTCGACGAGCAACTCGCTGACAATCCATCCAACTACGATCTCGCGCGTTGGTATCTGCGTGCTGCATGGCTGTTCCGTGAAGCGCACCCACACGGCAAGCAGGACTTGACGTCGCCGTCGGCACAGAGCCGCCGTGATCTGGAACGTTCCCTCGACGAAGTTGCCGCGGATGCGTCACGTCTGCGCGCACGCATCGAGCAGGTCGTCGAGTTCTTGCACGCCCACCCGCGGGCCGCCAAGTCGCACCCGGAGGACTATCAGGGCCCGATGGAGTGCCGTCATCGGCTTCAGCATCTGGCTGAGTTGACGGACGGGCTGCAGAGGGAATTCGCCGATATGCGGCGAACCGTGCTCTCACCAACTGAGGATTTCGTCGGCGTTGAGCCCGCGAACAACCGCGATGCCTTCGGCGACCACGCCTCGTACACAGAGTTTCTGCGGTCGCTCAAGCTGGATTGTCCGCATGTCCCCGTGAACGAGATTGAAGCCATGACGTTCGCGCTGACGCACTACAAGCTGGCATTTGAGTCCCACGGAGGGATCGAACGCGGCCATGGCGCCATGCTCACCGCTTATCTGATCGGCGAGCTCTCGCGGCGTCTCGCGCAGTACGAGGACGCGGAACGGTATCTCGATATGGCGCGCATGGCCGCTCATGTCGCCATTCGCGAAAATGCGAACGACAGGCCGCGCTCGGCACTCGCACGACACCTGGCCGATCTGGCCGAACGCCAGTCTCGCTGCCTCTACGAAGCATCATTGAAAATGGGATAACGAACGTCTATTGGATGACACGCAACTCACATTGGAGCATCACTGCCGGGGGATACGATGAGCACGAAAAAGACTTCTACGAAGTTGTCGGACAATGACAAAGGTCAGAAGCGGCGCTATGTGCGTCTGGAGGTGTTCTCACCCGTCGCGTTTAATTCGATTGTCGTTGAAGCGGACAAGCGCGTCCGGCTGCATCCAGAGAAGAAGGCCGGTGTACTGCTCAATCTCTCCGGGGGCGGTGTATTGATCTCGACGACAGACCACGCGAGCGAAGGGGAGTTCATCCTGATGAAGTTCGACGTCAAGGGATTCGATGCGTTGACGAATGTTCTGGGCAAGGTCAAACGCGTCGAGGCATGCGAAGACGGCGAGGCTCTGGTCGGCGTTGAATTTTTGTCGATCGAGAACGTGGCGGATAAGGATGTAGCCAACGGACTGTCCCGCTTGGGTGACCACCCGCAGGAATTCACCCAGGGGCTGTCGCGGTTGATCTCACGCTTTGTGTTTCAGCGCCAGATCGAGACGCACACAGAGTAGTGTCGCTGTCGCGCCCGCGCGCGGCTGGGAGTCACATGGACGAGGAATATCGGATCCCAGATCCGGATCTCAAAAACGATATCGGTCAGGTGGTAGCGTCGGTGCGCGATCTTGGTGAACGGGCTCGCTTCCTTGCCGTCAATCTCGCCGTGGCCACGGCCAAACTGAAGCAAATGCAGTCCGAGGGCGCACGGCTCAACGACGACCTGTTGGATCTGGTCGCAAAGGTGACGCGCGTCTCGCATGACGTCTCGGATTCCGTGGCTGCAATGGACCAGGGGCTCTCGATCGCCAAGCCACAGTCGCCGCATCTGCAGAATGCTGTCGAGTCGATCGGAGTACCGGATGAGCGTTCATTGGATCGACTGACGCAGTCATTGAACGACACGCTCGACTTGGCCCGCCAGGTTCTTCGCTGGGCACGCCAACTGGCTCCACCGGAAGCCAGCGGTCCGGGCACGAAGTGGGCAGGGGAGAGACCCGATCAACAGAAGCAGGGTTGATCCGAGCAGCAGATTCGGCCGATAGTATATAAGCGAGGAGCATCACAAGGCGATGCGCAAGCGCACGAGCGACAATTCGAATCGACGCGATCTGTTGATACGCGGCCTGGTCTACGGTACGCTGGCGGTGTTGTTCTTTGCTGTTGCAGTTTCAAGCAGCGAGAAGCGGGGAGCCCTCTGCCTTCGCGACATTGGATTTATCGAGGGTGATCCGGCCCATTTGCACGGATTCGGGTTGGTCGTGGGGCTCGATAGTACCGGGGATGGGTCCAAGCTCGCCCATACCGATCGTACTCTGCGAGCCACGCTCTCCCATTTGGGCATCGACGCCTCGGAGGCCGCAATCGCTACCGGGAAAGTCGCTGCGGTCATGGTGCAGGCGGAGCTGAATCCGGGCATGGAGATTGGTATGGCGACGTCCGTGCGCGTGACTGCACTCAATGATGCCACCGACCTCTCCGGAGGGCGGCTCGTGCCTTTGACGCTCAGTTCGCGCGATGGACGGTTTCGCGGCTATGTCTCCGGCGCGACTTCGATTGCGGGAATTGCCCCAAGCCATTTTGCCCCGGCATCGGGACTGTCGCACAATGCACTGATCTGTTCAACGGCCGTGTTCATGGCCGATGTGCCTGATTTGAGTTTTGTAATCGAGCTGCGTGGGGTCAGTACGGCACAGATCGCCAGCATTGCGGAACGCATCAACCAGTCATTTGGTCAGATTGCACATGCCCACTCCGGTTGTGACATCGAGATCACGCTTCCGGCGGCATACGACGACTACTCCGAGCGGGCCAGCTTGGTATTGCAAATTGCGGCTCTGCCACTCGGTGATATCGTTCCCGATCTGCTTGTCGAACGCGATGACTTGTCCTTGTCCATAGAGTAAGCCGTCGGGCTGCTGCACACCGCTATTGGACAACTCCCACACTTGTATGCCTCCCGGATGCCTGCCTGCTCTGCTCCAGTGCATCCTCGCGTTCAAAACCCCGAGCAAAAACGCCCAGGTGCGCGCGCCTGATTCAGGTCTCCCACATGCACGCCGATAGAGTGAATGAGTAGTCATGCGTGATGGCGAGGATGCCGTCACATGCACACCAGGGAGGGTGAGTGCTCATTCTCACGCGCAAGCAAGGTGAGAGCATCACCATAGGCGATGACATCAAGGTGACTGTGCTCGGCGTCTTCGGACGCCAAGTACGACTTGGCGTGGATGCTCCCATCAAAGTCGTGGTTCACCGCGAAGAGGTGTACCTGAAGATCAAAGAAGAAAACAAGAAGGCACGCTCGATAAAAACCGACCTCGCGGGTTTGGCGCGCATGATCAAAGACAAAGTTACAGGCGATGATCAGTCACGAGAAGCCGGAAGCGGAATCGAGTTGCGCTCCACCCAACGTCAAGCAAAGGGCGTGACCGGACCACGGCGTCACGGCGCCCAGGGAGACTAACGCGATGAGTCTGTTTGGACGCAAACCGCAGGCGACGCCGACCACGGGATCAGATCCCGCCAAAAGCCCTGTTGCACCGAGCCGCACGAACCGTCAAAACAATTCGCCAAGTTCACGCAGCCGCCAAAATGAGAACGCGATCGAGGCGCCGCGTGGCATCGACTCCGACTTCTGTTACGGAGACGAGCAGGACTCGTAGTCCAGAAGGATTCATGTGACATCAACACTGACCGGAATTGCACCAGATACCGATGCTCGCGCATCGTCGAAGCGGGGTATCATAACATTCCCGCGCGGCATTCTGGGATTCGAGGACTGCCACGAATTCCGTCTCGAATGCGACACGGCCTGGGAGCCATTCGCGAAGTTGCAATCAGTCCGGGACCCGCGGCTATCGTTCGTGGTCGCGCCGCCCAGGGTATTCGTTGCGGATTTCTGTGTGCGCATTGATCCGCTCGAAGTGTCGGAGCTGGAGATCCAGGATGTCAAGGATGCCGAATTGTGGACCATCGTGACCATTCCAGATGATCCGCGTCAAATGTCGGCGAACTTGCAGGGGCCAATTGTGGTCAACCGCGCCAACGGTCTGGGCAAGCAAGTTGTGCTTACGCGCAGCCAATACTCAATCCGTCATCGGATTCTTGAGAACGTGCCAGCAGGGGCATAGTCCACAGTTTCTGATCCGCGTGAGTTCCATCGAGATTGCGCATAGGGTTCCGATGCACAAGCCAAAACCACCGCGCCGTTCACGGCTGATTCGCAAATGGGACGGCACACCCGTTGTGGAATCTGAGGCGACGACCGAGAGTCCCGCGACCAATATTGCGCGGTCCACCCAATCGGTCGTTGACCAGCCCGAGACGCCGGGAGACTTGGCATTTGAATTCGAACGCGAAGACGAGCTTTCCGGCACATTTGAGCGCTGAGGAACAGACTGCCATGACGAATGTGACAACGACCATACGCGGCCCGGAGCAACTCGTGGAATTCCTGAACGGTGAGCTGGAGTTTTACCGTTCGCTGTGCACTCTCATGCAGAAGCAACGTGACCGTTTGGTCCGTGGCGAAGAGCGCGAGCTGCCGGCCGATCTCGAAGAAATTGGATTTTTACAGAAGCAAATTGAGTCTGGCGAGGCGCTGCTGCGTCGGGCGCGCGACGAAGGGGGAGACCACTTCGCCGAATGGTTGACTCATGCTGAAGTCTCGGATGTCGTAAAACGAATCGCGGCACTTGTCAGTCGTTGCCGCAACCTGACCCGCGAATGTGAACGGCTTTCGCAAGACCGTTTGGATTCCGAACCGCTGCGTTCCGATTTATCATAACCCTGTCCAAATTTCAGACAATTGCCACCCGGAATCGTTGATCCTGCGCCTCAAGCGCATTACCCATCGGCAGCGAGCGAGTTTTCTTGGCGCCGCCTGTGTGCTATATTCCCCAACGGGTCGAATCGGGCACTGATCGGCAGATACGATGATTGACTCCGTGTGCTTGTGGGCCGATACTCTCATAGAGAGGGTACTACGCGCGGCAGTAAGCAGTGGCAGGGAAGGACGTCAGGAACTATGGCATTCAAACATCTCAATCCTGCCGATGATGAGAACGCGGATGCAAGTCCAATTCCTCCGACGGAAGGGATTTACGATGACAACGCACTCCGCGCGGAGATTGACAGATTGATAAACGATGAGTCCGATGACCGTCCGGCCGACGAGTCCGAACGCCGCGCTCGTGTCGAAGCGCTGCGCGCGAAGATTCAGGGCGGCAGTTATATGTCCGACGAAATGATCGGCGAGATCGTCGACAAACTCCTGCGCAAATGGAATCTCTAATCCCTGCCATTTCTTCGGTTTTATAAACACTTGCGCCCATGCGTCTTATCCGGTATTTTGACAGGATGAACAAAGGGCGATTAGCTCAGATGGTTAGAGTGCTTGCTTGACATGCAAGAGGTCACTGGTTCAATTCCAGTATCGCCCACCATGCCGATTATGCCTGTGTACCCATTGAGTACCCTTCCGATGATTGCGTCTTCGCGCACTACCGCCACAGTTACAACTGCAACGGCGGGTTGGTGGATCGTCGTATGACCACCACCCAATCCGCCAAAACCATCACGCTCACGCTTCCGGACAGTTCCAAAAGAGAGTACCCCGCCGGAACATCGGGCCGTGATGTGGCCGCATCCATTGGCAAACGCCTCGCAGCCGACGCATTGGCGATTAAGGTCAATGGTCAAGTGCGCGACTTGGCGCGTCCGATCGACGCCGATGCGGATATTCAGATTCTCACGTGGGATTCGCCGGATGGTAAGCAGGTGTTCTGGCATTCGTCGGCGCACGTGATGGCGCAGGCGGTGCAAGAGGTATTGCCGGGAACGAAGGTCGCGATTGGCCCGCCGATTGAAGAGGGCTTCTACTACGACTTCGAGCCGCCCAGGCCGTTCGCTCCCGAGGATCTCGAGAAATTCGAGAAACGCATGATGGAAATCGCAGCGGAAGACGCTCCGTTCGTGCGCCACGAGTGCTCCGCCGAAGAAGCACGCGAGATGTTCGCCAAAATGGGCGAACCCTATAAACTCGAAATTCTGAAGAAGGTCGATGATGCTGGCGATCAGGTGAGTTACTACACCTCGTCGCGTTTCCTCGATTTGTGCCGCGGGCCGCATATCCCGAGCACCGGCCGCATTAAGGCGCTCAAGCTGACCAACATCGCGGGTGCCTATTGGCGCGATGCCGAAGGCAATCCGCAGTTGCAGCGCATTTACGGTGTCACGTATCCCGACAAGAAGGCGCTCGACGAATATATCACGCGCAGGGAAGAGGCCGAGAAGCGCGACCATCGCAAGCTTGGCAAACAGCTCAAGCTGTTCTCAATCCAGGAAGACTCCGGCGCGGGGTTGGTGCTCTGGCATCCCAAGGGCGCGTTCATCCGCCGCCTCATTGAGGAGTTCTGGTACCGTCGTCACCAGGAGTCGGGCTACGAGCTGGTCTACTCGCCGCACATCGCGCGGCTCAAGTTGTGGGACACCTCGGGCCATACCGGCTTCTACTCAGACAACATGTTTCCGCCGTTTGATGTGGAGAACAACCCGCATCAACTGAAGCCGATGAACTGCCCGTTTCATATTCTGGTTTATAAGTCTGACCTACGCAGTTATCGCGATCTGCCGCTGCGCTGGGCGGAACTCGGCACTGTCTATCGTTTCGAGCGCGCCGGTGTGTTGCATGGGTTGTTGCGCGTGCGTGGCTTCACACAGGATGACGCGCATCTGTTTGTGCGTCGCGATCAAGTCGAAGAGGAAATCGCGCGTACGGTCGATTTCTGCTTTTCGATCTATGCAGCATTCGGCTTCACCGATATCGATGTATTTTTGGCGACCCGACCGGCAAAAGCAATTGGCGACGAGGCCGACTGGCTCATGGCGCAAGATGCACTCAAACGTGCATTGGAATCACGCGGCCAGAAGTATCAGGTCGATGAAGGTGGCGGCGCATTCTACGGCCCCAAAATCGACATGCATGTCCGTGATGCCATCGGACGGCGTTGGCAAAGCGGCACGATCCAATTCGATTTCAATCTGCCCGAACGGTTTGATCTGAACTACATCGGCGCCGATGGCAAGCATCACCGTCCGGTCATGATTCACCGTGCGCTTATGGGCTCGCTCGAGCGCTTCTTCGGAATTCTAATCGAGCACCATACCGGCAACTTCCCCGTGTGGCTGGCCCCGTACCAGGCAGTCGTCCTGACGGTCAGTGAAAAGGTCGAAGAGTACGCCGGCAAGCTGGTCCCGGAGCTCCGGGCGAAGGGAGTACGCGTCCATGCGGACCTGCGACCCGAGAAAATCGGCATGAAGATTCGTGAAGCGGAAACAGATAAGATTCCGTACATGCTGGTAGTAGGCGAGAAGGAAGCACAGTCGGGGCAGGTTGCCGTACGCGGCCACGGCGGTGTTGACCTCGGAGTTCAGTCGATCGCGCAATTTGTCGAATTGGTCAAGAGTCAAGATAAACCGGCCGACTATACCAGTCGCGTCAACTCATAAACCCGATGCCGGACCGCAAAGTCCGGGGAGGTACTGTTTATCGCAGCCCCACGCCCGCCGCAGACTCGTATTAACCGTCGCATCCGTTTCCCGCAAGTACGCGTGATCGGTCCCGACGGCGACCAGTTGGGCATCATGGTTACCAAAGATGCTCTTAAGTTGGCCGAAGACCAGGGACTCGATTTGGTCGAGATCTCGCCCGACGCCCGTCCTCCGGTCTGCCGCATACTCGACTACGGCAAGTATCTGTACGACGAATCGAAGAATGCGAAAAAGGCCAAAAAGCGGCAGTCGAACACGCAATTGAAGGAGATGCGCTACCGTCCGAAGATCGACGAGCACGACATCAACTTCAAGACTGAGAAACTGCGCGAGTTTTTGACTGATGGGCACAAGGTCCGCGCGTATGTCGAGTTCCGCGGACGCGAAATGACACATACCGAGTTCGGGTATCGCATTCTCGAACGCATTAAAGAAATGCTGGTCGACGTCGGTCAGCCGGAGCCCTCGGTGCGAATGGAAGGGCGGCATATGTCGCTCATCATCAATCCGAAGAAAGGCGCCGCCGCGGCCGCCGCCAAACCAAAGACTGACGAGCGTCCTGCAGCCGATAAGCCCTCCAAGCCGAAGCCAGAGGCCCGTACGCCAGGGGCCGCGCCCAAGCCGGCGCCGGTGACCGTAGAGAGTCCGGCCCCGGTGGCTGTAGAAAAGCCATCAACGTCGTAAATTAGTTGGAGATTAGGCGTTGACAGGCCAGTAGCGAGCTACTTTATTGTGCGTCTTGGCCTAAGAGCCAAAGAAGGATACGCAATATGCCAAAGATGAAAACCAACCGCGCGGCGGCCAAAAGATTCAAACGCACCGCAAGTGGTAAGTTCAAGCGTTCAAAGGCGTTCCGCGGTCACTTGTCATCGTCGAAGGCGACTAAGCGTCAGCGCCAACTGCGCAAGACAGCTTATGTCGACAAGACTGACGAAGGACGCGTCAAGTGCATGATGCCGTATGATGTTTAGACCACGACTGAACTAGGGAGAGCTTAGAGTGTCACGCGCTACAAACAACGTTGCCGCCCATCGGCGTCGGAAGAAGTATCTCGACGAGGCCAAAGGCAATTTCGGTGGACGCCGCAAGCAGTACCGCACGGCCCGTATGACTGTGGAAAAGGGCTGGCAGTACCAATACCGCGATCGTCGCAATCTCAAGCGTTCGATGCGCAACTTGTGGATCATCCGCATCAACGCGGCTGCGCGTGCCTTGGGCATCCCCTATGGACGTTTCATGGATGGATTGAAGAAGGCAGGGATCGAACTGGATCGCAAAGTTCTGGCCCACATGGCCGCAACTGATCCCGATGGATTTGCCGCTTTGGCGCGTACTGCGGGTGGCGGACATTAGAGCTTTGAAATTTCGCCTCCTCTAAGGGATGCGCCAATGAACCCGCCTCTGGCGGGTTTTTTGTTTCCCGAAGGACGAAGTTTTTGTAGGGTGCGTGCGCTCTTGGCACGCAGCGCTTTCGACCGGCATAAAACGGTGCGTGCAGAAAGCGCACGCACTCTACAGGTAGATCAATGTCCATAGCCGACCAAATACGCGACCTCGAAAAAACCGCGCGCCAGGAATGGGATTCTGCATCCGCCGCCGACCGCGCGCAGATGAAAGTCCGTTACCTCGGCAAGAAGAGTCCGCTGAATGAAATCCTCCGTGGACTGAAGGATCTTCCTGAAACGGAACGACGCGAAGTCGGCGCGCTTGCCAACCAGGTACGCGATGCATTGACCTTGCTCTTTGAGTCGCAGGACGTCTCCGGCGACGATGCCGTATCCGCCAAATTCGATTTCACGCTTCCCGGACGTCGCTCGCCACGCGGCGTGCGTCATCTCATCACGCGCACGATGGAAGAAGTGGTCGAGATCTTTTACGGCATGGGATTCGAAGTTGCCGATGGCCCGGAAATCGAATCCGACTACTACAACTTCGGCGCGCTCAATTTTCCGCCCGATCATCCGGCGCGCGATATGCAGGATACATTCTTCGTCTCCGACGAATACCTGCTGCGTACACACACCTCGCCGGTGCAGGTCCGTACATTCGAGAACCGTCGTCCGCCGGTCCGCATTCTGGCGCCGGGGCGGGTGTATCGCAGCGAGGCAATCAATGCGCGTTCATACTGTGTCTTTCATCAGATCGAAGGGTTCTTCGTCGATACCGATGTGTCATTCGCTGACTTGAAGGGTGTCCTGGCGGCATTCGCTCAGGAGTACTTCGGCCAGGATGTGAAGTTGCGGTTCCGTCCGAGCTATTTCCCGTTTACCGAACCATCAACCGAAGTCGACATCTCCTGCTATCTCTGCAAAGGGAAGGGCTGCAACATCTGCAAGTATGAGGGTTGGTTGGAGATTCTCGGTGCCGGTATGATCCATCCGAATGTGTTCGCCGCTGTCGACTACGACCCCGCGACGTTTTCCGGCTACGCCTTTGGGATGGGTGTGGAACGCATTGCCATGCTCAAGCATGGCATCAACGACATTCGATTGCTCTATGAGAACGACTTGAGGTTTTTGAAGCAGTTTTAAAAGAATAGGATCATTTGGTCCTATAGGTCCTTTGCTCTTATGAAACTCGGTTACCGCTGGCTGCAAGACTACATCACGATCCCGTGGGAACCGGCCGAACTGGCCGAACGTCTCACCGGCATCGGCACCGCTGTTGATGGCATCTCGCCCGTCTTCCAGAGATTCCATGGCGTCGTTGTCGCGCGCATTGTCGGGACCGACAGTGTCCCCGGCGACCCGCACTTGCGCATCCTCACGATCGACGACGGCATGTCCAAAAAGACAGTCGTCTCCGGCGCTACCAATGTTCAAATCGGGCTGTTGGTGCCATATGCGCGTGTCGGCGCCAAGCTGCCCGGCGC
>JBKKDE010000260.1:0-2818 GCA_046708665.1 Candidatus Zixiibacteriota bacterium
GTCGTCTGATAGCGCCGACGGACACCCTCTCTGTCCTGCGACGATAAAGCTGTCGCAGGACATCTCCCCCGGAGGGGGAGAGTGCGTGCCATTGAACGATCGCAGACTGGAGGCTTGTTATGAAAACTGACCTAAACACAAACCTCCGCGCCATCTGGGGCCGCGCCTATGTGCGTGTCGTCGGCGCCAACCGCGAGATGTCGTGGCTGTTCTTTGAAGTTGTGCTGCCGCTGCTGTCGGTGTTCGGTTTCGCACTGTTGTATCGCGGGCTCGGTGCGCCGGAGCAGTACATCGGATTCGTTGTTGTCTCCGGGGCGATGATCGCCTTCTGGCAGAACATCCTCTGGGCGATGGCGGCGCAGTTCTATTGGGAAAAAGAGATGGGCAACCTCGAGTTATATCTGATTGCCCCGATCTCGCGCATGTCGATCCTCCTCGGAATGGCGATCGGTGGGCTATTCATGACTGGGACACGTGCGGTGGTAATCTTGCTGATCGGGTCGTATGTCTTCGATGTGAACTACACAGTCAGCAATTGGTTCGCGCTGATAGGGATTTTCTGGATGACAATGGCGGCCATTTACGGGCTTGGAATGCTGGCATCGTCACTCTTCATGCTCTATGGGCGCGAAGCATGGCACATGGCGAACCTGTTCCAGGAGCCAATCTATTTCATCAGCGGATTCTATTTCCCGGTGAGGTCGTTGGGGAGTGTGACTGCGATCATCGCGTCAGCGATGCCGTTGACATTGGGGCTGGATGCGATTCGGCAGTTGATCTTCTCAGGCAGCCCGGTCAATCCGCTTTTCCCGGTGTGGGTAGAGCTGATACTGCTCGGCATCAGTGCGATTGCATTGAACTATGCAGCATTGAAAATGCTTGAGTACATGGAGCGTTTGGGTAAGCAAACAGGACGTCTGACTCTGAAGGGTCAGTAGGCGGTGATTGTCACATGAGACGCGTACGCAAAATCGCAGAGAACGAGATCGCGCGTTGGGACGCCGAGTCGCTGACCGTGGTGCAGGAGAATCAACCCGCCTCGCGTCGGAGTCTTCTCCGTGTGCCGCCGCAGGTCTTCGTCAATGCACAGTGGCGAACCGCGACCGTGGTGCTCGAAGGCGAATGGGAATTCCGCATGCATATCGTCGACTACAAGACACCGTCGGGGGACTCAATGCCGTGCGCGGTGATCGATGCGCTCGATATGCAACCGTTTCTCGAATGGTGCATTGCGGAGTACGATGTCGCCAAGTGCGACGATGCCACGCGCATGCGCGTGGTGGTTGAGTCGCATTCGGGGAAGACCCTCAATGTCGATCCGGCCTATCAGGGGGATTAAAGCGGAATAGGTCCTATAAACAGGAAAACCGATGACTACAGCAATGATGACAAGCTCGCTCGGCACGCGTGCCCGTCAGTTCTGGGCGGCGGTCAAGCTAGGGTGGGCCATTGAATCGAATTGGACCGATCCATTTGTGTTTCTCACCTACCAGATCGTGCGTCCGCTTTTCGGCACGCTCATTCTGGTGGTGATGTACCGTGTCATTCGCGGCGCGACATCGGACCCGATGACATTCGCGCAGATATATGTCGGCAACGCGTTCTTCATTCTCGTTCTGCAATCGATCCTTATCATTGGACTGATTGTCTTTGAGGATAGAGAACGGTATGAGATGTTCCGCTACATCTATCTCGCCCCGATCGGGCTGGGTTCGTACATGCTCGCGCGCGGCACTTCGCACATCGCGGCGACCAGCGCCTCGATCATCCTGACTTTGGCGCTGGGAGTTTTCGGGTTCGGTGTCGAGATGCATTTGGGATGGAGCGAGCTGCCTTACTTCTTGGCGACATTGTCGCTCGGCATCATCGCTACACTGGCGATGGGGCTGATTCTCGCGTCGGCGACAATGCTCCTAGCCCATCACGGTCAATCGGCGCCGGAGGGTGTGGCGGGTGTGCTGTTTCTCGTTTCGGGCGTTGTCTTTCAGGTCGACATCCTGCCCGGATTTGTTGCGGAAGTCGGGCGTTGGCTGCCGTGGACATATTGGTTGGAAGGCACACGGCATGTTCTGCTCGGTGCGCCATTTAACACATCGCTCGCCGGAATGTCCGACAGCGCGATTCTCCTGCGTCTGATCCTTCTGACCGCCGCGATCTCGGCTGTTGCGGCACTATGTCTGCGTGTGGCCGAACGGATCGCAGTCTCCAAAGGCAAGATTGACGAGAAGACCGACCACTAAACAAGACGGCGGCTCTCCCTTGTGGTGAGCGGAGTCGAATCCGCCGCCCTCGGGAGAGTCGCCCTCTATGGCTCCTACAGAACTTGCTATCGTGTAGTAAGTGTATCGGTTGCTTCTCAGATCCCCTTGAGTCGATTGTGTCATCATGCGGGCTCCTCATACCTCTTGATTTTGCCCCCAATTTCTACCGATTTTCCCCATCCCAAAGGCCGCAAGGCCCAAGGGATCGTGGCGCTATCGTCTAGGGGTTAGGACGGTTGGTTCTCAGCCATCAAACCGGGGTTCGAATCCCCGTAGCGCTATTTACATAGACTGACAATCCCGTTCCCTTAAGTATGTTGAGCGGCTTGCCTTTAACAAGTGCGGTGTAGTAACCTTTTCTGCCCTTGCCGACTGGCGTAACACAGATCGACCCGCCGACAAGCCCCTTCAACTCCACTCGCGCAAGTGCGACTCTTGCCGGATCAGCATTCAAAACAGAATCAAGCAGACTCAGCCGGGCCATGATCCGCTCTGGCGTCAACTGTTGTAACATCCAAGCACGACTTCCCGGCTCGATTCCGATCACGCCCTGAACC
>JBKKDE010000261.1:0-4139 GCA_046708665.1 Candidatus Zixiibacteriota bacterium
CGCTTGACCTACACGTGGAGATGGAAGACCGCTTGGCGAAGTTTATGAAGCGTCCGGCGGCACTGATGTTTTCCACCGGATTTCAGACCAACCTCGGCACACTCTCCTGCATTGCTGGACGCAGCGACACGATATTTGCCGACCGGGCAAACCATGCCTCTTTGGTTGATGGGTGCCGCTTGTCTTTCGGCCGGACGGTCAAATTTGCTCACAATGACATGGCCGATCTTGAGCGCGCACTGCAAGCCAATACGAATGGTGGTGGGCGGCTGATAGTAGTCGACGGCGTCTTCTCGATGGAAGGCGACATTGCCAGGTTACCGGAGATTGTTCGACTCGCGAAAGAGTACGGTGCGCGCATCATGGTCGATGATGCCCACTCGATTGGTGTGTTGGGTGAAGGTGGACGGGGAACCGCTGAGCACTTTGGATTGATCGACGATACGGATTTGGTGATGGGAACGTTTTCCAAGTCATTTGCCTCGCTTGGCGGGTTTATTGCCGGCGACGAGGATGTGATCCATTTCATCAAACACCTCTCACGCGAGTTGATCTTTTCGGCGTCTATGCCACCGGCTTCCGTGGCCTCCTGTCTCGCCGCGTTGGACATCATCGAGAGCGAGCCGGAACGTCGGGCGCGGCTGTGGGAGATCACGCACAAGATGCATCGATAATTCAAGAACCTTGGTTTCGACATCGGCGTAACCCAGACCCCGATCATACCGATTCTGACCGGCGAGGACATTCTCACCTTCCAATTCTGGCGCGAGCTGACCGACGCCGGCATTTTCACCAATCCGGTAGTCTCCCCCGCAGTCCCGCCCGGAAGCGCACTGATCCGGACGTCGTATACGGCCACGCACACAGACGAACAGCTGGATTTTGTGCTCGAGACGTTCGCGAAGATTGGCAAAAAGCTGGGCGTGATTGCCTAATGTTGGTGAATGTCGTCCCGGCCGGTTCAGCCGCGATACAGAGAGAATTCCTTCAGTATCCAGAACGACTCTATTCCGACTCACCCCACTGGGTATGCCCGCTGCGTATTGAACGCCGCGACTTCTTCGATCCCAAGAAGAATCCGTTTTTCGACAACGCTGAGGTTCAGCTCTTCGTCGCCAAGAAGGCCGACAAGGTAGTCGGCCGAATTTCCGCGCACATCTATCATCCTCACAATGAAGTTCACAACGAGAAGACCGGCTTTTTCGGATTCTTCGAATGTGAGAATGATTATGAGATCGCCAGGTCACTTTGGGATGCCGCACGAGAGTGGTTGAGGTCGCGCGGGATGGAGCGCATGCGCGGCCCCGCGAACTTTACGACGAACCATGAGGTCGGATTTCTGGTCGTCGGATTTGACCGGCCGCCGGTGATCATGATGACGTACACGATGCCATACTATATCGAGTTTGCGGAGCGCTACGGCATGGCCAAGGCCATGGACATGTATGCCTATCATGGATACAGTGCCCGAGGGTTTGACCCGCGTGCCGAACGGCTGGTTGATCGTATCAAGAGTCGCGCCAATGCAACTGTCCGCACCATCAACATGTCGCGCTTTGCCGAAGATGTTGAGCATGTCAAACGCATCTACAATGCGGCTTGGGCGCCGAACTGGGGATTTGTCCCCATGAATGGCGCGGAGCTCGACCACATGGCCAAGGACATGAAACAGATCATCGATCCGCGCATGGTCCTGTTCGTGGAGGTCGAGGGTAAACCGGTTGGCTTCTCGCTTGCGCTGCCTGACATCAATCAGGCATTGATTCACTTGAAGGGGCGGCTCTTCCCGTTCGGGCTAATCAAGCTGCTCTGGCTTTTGAAGGTGAAGAAAGTGTGTACGCTGGCGCGGATCATGGTCATGGGAGTCTTGCCCGAGTTTCAGAAACGCGGAATCGACACCATTATGAACTATGAAACATACCGCAGCGGACGTGATTCGGGGTACGCTGAGGGCGAGATGTCGTGGATACTCGAAACCAACGAGCAGATGATCGCGGTTGCCGAGAACCTTGGGTACAGTCGATATAAGACGTACAGAATGTACGAAATGCCCATATAACTGTTCGCGTATGAGACCAGCCGACTTCCGACTGCGATTAGCAACACTGTCTTGTGCAATTACGCTCGTTGCGCTAACCGGAGCATGCACACGCTCCGGGGATTTGGGTAATAGGCTTATCGTAGTATCTGATTCCGTAAGCGAAAAGGTGTATGTGCGCTTGGTGTTTGGATACGATGCGGCAGGTTGCGCCGTAGGAAGCGCTTGGATGGTCGCGCGTGTCCTTGAAGGGTCAGACCCGGCTCGGGGTGGAGCACTCCTCGCCGAGCTGAGATCGCTCGGAGTCATCGTCAGGGCAACAGCCGAGCGCGAAGCGCTGATCATCGACGTCGACATGCCCAAATCGTCTGAGGAGAAAGCGTGGCCCCTACTTGCGGGGCATCTCTCCCAAGCAGTCTCTGAGAGCTTGGCCATCGACAAACTGCAAAGCAGTCAGCACGCCACGCTGGATTCACTACGTTCAGCTCCTGAGTGGCTGTCGACTGCTGCGTATTGGTACGCTGTATTTCAGGATACTCCGTACTCATTGCCACCAATTGGTTCCGACTCGGCAATAGAGAGGCTGGCTGTTGGGGACGTGGAGACGTTTCGTCGCGAATTCATCACGTCGGGGAACTACATCATGGGCTTGTCTGGCCAAGTAGGCGATCGTGATGCACTAGCGCTCGATCGGATATTGCAGGAACGGCTACCTTCGGGGAATTCTGAGGTAACTCAGAGACAGTTCGCGGCAACTAACGGACTGAACGTGAGAATTGTGGACGGTCGCGACTTGCAGCAAGCGACTGTACTCGTTGCTACTGCCCCATTGCCAGGAGTCTCCGACACGGCCTCGCTGATCCTGGCAATGTCTGCGGTGTTGCATGCGACACAAGGCGGGTCACTGACTGGCATGGATCAGGCATTGCGCATAGAGCGTGGATTGTCTGAGCGATTAGACATAACGACGACGCGCGTGCTTGCATCGACGATTGGTGCTAGTCCGAGGACCGGAGACTTGACACATTCCAGCAACTTCGCCGTTGGGACAGAGACCGCGACCATCAACGCACTGTATGCAGTCCGCATCATCCTCAAAGAATTGTCCGACCTCAACACAAATGGAATTGCAACTGAGGACATCCAGCGGCTGAGTGCGATTGTGCGGACTGCTGAGGCCAAAACCCCGGACGCGCTAACACAGATGCATTCGCAAGTCGCCACGCGATGGATGGGACATCAGACCCGTGAGAGTGAAGACACGTATGGTCCGACAGTACCTACATCAGCGAAGACCCGGAGTGTCCTCCGCAACCTGGTAGACCCAGCCAATCTCTGGATTGTCCTGGTTGTACCCGATGCCGCGAATTTCCGTTCAGCAATAGTGGGCGGCACGACCGCATACATGTACCCTGAATGGGTTGATGACAGCATGATTCGTCGCCTGGATCAGGAGTATTTGTCGTACAGGCCGTTCTGGCAGGCAGAGAAACTCCAAGTGTTGTATGCTGACTCGTTATTCCGTTGAGCCCTTGGATTCTGCGAGTAAATCGTCGATGATCCGTTTGTTGGCGGTCGGAAACGCCAGCGAGTCCAGTTCGCCAACTTTCATCCAACGAAACTTCTGGCACCCAATTGCCTTCGGCGTCCCTGTCTTGTAGCGGCACTCAAAGACGTGCAAGCGCACTGAGTAATGGCTGTACGCGTGCTCGATGACCATTCGACGTTTCCCGACTTTGACAGTTACCGCAAGTTCCTCACGGATCTCTCGTTTGCATGTTGCGGCCAACGATTCATTTCCGTCTCGCTTCCCGCCCGGAAACTCCCAGAGATTGGGCAATAGACCAGTTTCGAAACGCTGGGCTATCAGCAGTCGCCCGTCATCGCGCCGGATGATACCGCAGGCGACATTGACAACCTTTCGAACTTCACGTTTGGCCGGGAGCCCCAGAGTTGACTCGTGGCCGAGACGGTGAGCGACACACGATTGGCGGAGCGGACACACGTTACACGTGGGGTTTCGCGGCGTACAGACAGTGGCGCCCAACCCGATGAGCGCTTCGGTCCAGATTGATCCCTGGCCGACTGACATGAGAGATTC
>JBKKDE010000262.1:0-3800 GCA_046708665.1 Candidatus Zixiibacteriota bacterium
CAATCTGCCCCAGGTACACTTGCTGCATCGGCTCGACAAACAGCGTCGCGCGATCCTGCAACTTCTCCATCTGATACGATGTCACGGCTCCGGTTTCCATGCTGACCAGCGATCCACGGAAACGTGAGGAAATCTCACCCTTCCACGGTCCATATCCATTGAACCGTGAGGCCATGATACCCAGGCCGCGTGTATCGGAGAGAAAATCGGTACGATAACCGATCAAGCCACGGGTCGGGATGGCAAACTCGAGACGCACCAATCCGGTGCCCGTATTCTCCATGTGAACCATTTCGCCCTTACGGCGGGAGATCTTTTCCATCACGACGCCTTGATAATCTTCGGGAACGTCTATGATCAACTGCTCCATTGGCTCGAGAACGGTGCCGTCGGCAGCGACATGCGTGATTACTTCAGGACGCGACACGCACAGCTCCAATCCCTCGCGACGCATTTCTTCGATGAGAATGGCCAAGTGCAATTCGCCACGGCCGGATACTTTGACGCCGTCGGCGCGGCCAATGTCCTCAACGCGCAGCGCCACATTAACGCGGACCTCGCGCTGAAGACGCTCCTTCAACTGACGAAGCATGATGGCTTTGCCTTCTTTGCCGGAGAAGGGGCCATTGTTAACGAGGAAAAACATCGAAACTGTCGGCTCTTCGATTTCCAACGGCTTGAGAACAACGTCGGACCCGAGCGCCGCAAAAGTATCTCCGATGCCGATCTCTTCGGGCCCGGCTATCCAGACAATATCTCCCGCCGAAATCTCTTCGACTTCAGCGCGATCCAAGCCGCGTGTCACCCACATGTGCACACCGCGTTCGGTCTTTGAAGAAATGACATCCCATCCGGCATCCTGATTGGCCGAATCACGCCAACGAGTGACTGTTCGCGTAAAGTCCCCGCCGAGCTTGAGGTTGCCATGGAGGACACGACCGCAACCGATTTGACCAATATAATCGGACCAGGCCAGAGTACTGATCTGCATGAGGAACGGCGCGTTTGGGTCAACTTCCGGTGCCGGAACATTCTCGACAATAGTCTCGAACAACGCGGTCATACCCTTGTCGTGTGAGTCGTGGGCCAGGTCGCGTACGAGCCAACCGTCAAGTCCTGAGCCATAAAGAACAGGGAAATGCGCCTGCGCGTCGGTGGCTCCCAACTCGATAAACAAATCAAAGGTCTTGTTCAGGGCGTCAACGGGACGCGCATTCGGTCGGTCAACCTTATTGATGACCACAATCGGCTGGAGACCCAACCGTAGAGCGCGCATGAGCACATACCGTGTTTGCGGCATGGGGCCTTCATTGGCATCGACAAGCAAGAGAACTGAATCCACCATCGACAACACACGCTCCACTTCGCCGGAAAAGTCGGCGTGTCCGGGCGTGTCGATGATGTTGATCATGTAGTCATTCCAATGGACAGTGCAATGCTTGGCACGGATCGTGATACCGCGCTCACGCTCCAAGTCGTGGCTATCCATCAACCGATTCGCGACCTGCTCGTTATCACGGAACACGTGAGCGGCGCGGAAGATTGAGTCGATCAACGTAGTCTTGCCGTGATCGATGTGGGCAATGATCGCCAGATTGCGAATGTGGGCTGCGCTTGTCATCTTCGTTCTGCCTGTCCTTCTGCTATAACTCTTTCGACATCCCGGCCGCTTTCCTAATGAAAGGCGGTCGAATTACGTGATATGCTCTTGGTCTTGATCGGAAAAGGGCAAACCCGGTGTGACACGTGCGGTGACCTTTGATCAAACCGCGGACAATATACCATGAATCCCCCATCCCGACAATAACTTAAATCCGAACGCAGAGGGCGTCATTAAGTTCCTCGATCTTGGTCTTCGAACCGGCGCAACGCATATGCGGCGTTGCTGTTAGGACGATAAGGCGGTAATCTGGCAATCGAGATCAAACTGTGTAATAGTCTCACACGATTGGCTGACAGGTAGCGAGGATGAGAATGACGAGAAAGAGCGATCGGGAGCTTTTCAGACAACTTGGCGCACTTACTACCGAGGCGCAAGATATGGCATTCAAGCGCCTTGATCGTGAGACCCTCAGGAAAGTCCTGACCCGCATCAACGACGCCGACGCCACGGTGCCACGCGCAATTCGCCGCTGCCTCCCGCGAATCGAGAAGGCGACCAAACTCGTCATCACCACATGGCACGGAGGCGGACGGCTCTTTTACGCCGGGGCCGGGACCTCGGGACGTCTCGGAGTCCTCGATGCCTCTGAGCTACCCCCGACATTTGGATTGGATCATCGTCGCGCGGTTGGCCTGATCGCCGGTGGCAAGCAGACTCTCATCCGCTCGAAAGAGGGAGTGGAAGATTTAGCCGCCGACGGTTCAGATGCGGTGAAGAAGGCGAAAGTCGGTCGTGGAGATTGCCTGATTGCAATCGCAGCATCACGACGCACCCCATACACTCTCGGCGCATTGGCCGAAGCGCGCAAGCGTGGTGCCAGTACCGTATTTCTGGTTGCGAACCCACGGCCCAGCGGCAATTCACTTGAAGGCGCCGATGTTGTAATTCCAGTTGTTGTTGGCCCCGAAGTAATCGCCGGTTCCACTCGCATGAAGGCGGGGACAGCACAGAAGCTTGTGCTGAACATGATCACCACCGCGGCGATGGTCCAACTCGGCAAGACTTACGAAAATTGGATGGTTGACCTGCGGTCAACATCGGCCAAATTGCATGAGCGCTCGAAGCGGATACTGACAATCGTCGCAGGGATTGACTATGACGAGGCCGATGCTCTCTTGAGGTCCGCACGGGGATCTGTCAAACGTGCCGTCGTTATGGCTCGGCTCGGTCTGACTGCCAAAGCGGCGGATGCGAAACTCAAGCAGGCGAAGGGATTCGTTTACCGCGCACTTGGCGAGAAGTAGCCCGCAGTCGTCAACTGCTTGACTTCGCGCATCGACCCGAAGTTACTTCGTGACAAGTTCGGTCGTCCGCCGATTCGCAGGGAGATGCATTTACGAGGGGAGTTTGCCATGCCTGTCTGCCCAAGTTGCCAAGCCGAGTACGCCGATGGTCGTGTGGAATGCATCGATTGCGGCGTTGCCTTGATCGATGACATCATCGAGGCCGACCTGGATTTGGATGAGGATGTTCTCGTCGAAGGAAAATTTGTACCGTTCCGCAATTACCCTTCGCGCGTGCATGCCGAGATGATTGTCGAGGCGCTTGCGCATGAAGGAATTCCCGCGATCATCAAGTCCGACGAAATGTTCGGGTCAGCAACCGGCATGGGCACCGGAGCGTCACCGAAGATCGTAGTCTGGGTGCCGGTCGCCCAGAAAGCGGAAGCCGCCGACGTTGCCGATGGCACTCTCGACTCCCTCTAACGAACAAAGATGTCAGACACTCGTGAGTGCCCGTCGTGCGCGTCGATGGTCCCCGACGATGCGGAACGTTGCTTTATCTGTGGTTATGAGTTTTCAGAGGAACGTCCGCGTCGCAATTGGCGGGCGTGGGTCGCGGTCGGGCTATTGATTGTCTTCTTGTATCCGCTCGTTCGATTCCTACTAAAAATGCTCAGGTAGCAGAGGGCTCCAACGACTGTGCCGCGCTGCGGTACTTGCAGTACTCACATGTCGACGACGCGCTCGGAAACTCTTCACTCTGTAGGCATTGCCATGCCTGACTTATGCAACCGTCAACCCAGCCGGCATTCGCCTCGCAGGGGATAAGCGTCAAGTCGAATTCCAATCGGCAGTCGAACGCGTTGCGATCCTTCAGCGCATTGACATAGACAAGGTATGCGGTATCGTTGACA